>JADZCJ010000144.1 GCA_020851635.1 Anaerolineae bacterium | reverse complement strand
GACACGCTGCATGAGCGCAGCTTTCTTTTCAGCACGGGTCAGTTTCGGGCGGCGTGGCATGGCGGTCTCCTCTTAAGGTGGAATTCACGGATTATGCCAAATTTCGCCCCCATAGTGAAATGCACCCTTTGCGCATGCCCTCTTGATAAAGTCGCAACGCTGGCGGATAATGTGGTCTGATGGGATGCGGAAATTTTGGCCCGGGGCTGCTCTTGTGCGCGTTGATGTGCGCGTGCGGTCCACCCACGGCAGTCAGACCAACGATAGAGCCGACACGCGCGATGGAAACAGTACGCGTCCCCACCCAAATCATCGCGTCGAGTAATTCAACACCTTTGGCAGTACCCACAAGTTTGCCAACGGCGATGGAGACAGCATTGCCAAAACCGACGCCGACGCCCACTCTGACACAATCGGAGCAAACGACCAAGAGTCAGGAACTGATTCAAGCCGCAGAGCGCGGGGACGAGCGCCGCGTGCGCGAGTTGATCGCGCAGGGCGCGCCGCTGAATGGACAGGATGCGGATGGGCGGACTGCCGCGATGGCAGCCACGCACGGAAACTACGCGCAAGTGGTGGGCGCATTGTTGGAAGCGGGAGCAGATGTAAATATCCGTGACAAACGGTTGGACAATCCGTTTCTCTATGCCGGCGCGGAGGGATATATAGAGATTCTGAAACTAGCGTGGGCATCAGGCGCGGACCCCAAAATCACCAACCGGTTTGGCGGGACCGCGTTGATTCCTGCGTGCGAGCGCGGGCACGTAAAAGTTGTCAACTATTTGCTGACGGAAACCACCGTGGATGTGAATCACATCAATAATCTCGGTTGGACGTGCTTGTTGGAAGCGGTTATTCTCTCCGACGGCGGTCCCGCTCATCAGGAGATTGTGCGTATGGTGATCGAGCATGGGGCGGATGCAAATATCGCCGACAAGGATGGCGTCACACCGCTGCAGCATGCCACGCGCCAGGGATTTGCCGAGATCGCTCAAATCCTGCGAGATGCGGGGGGGCGTTGAGCGCGTTGGAATTGTATCGGTGATGCCCCTTGTCAAACGACCAAAACAGACCTATAAGAATTTATGCGGTGTTTTTGATGCGCACTCGCCGGGCGGAGATGCCAAATGGATGAGACATTGATTTACTTGAACGGAATTGACGGCTCGACGGGCGAATATTTGTCCGAGCCGCTGACGGTGGTGGAGCTCGAAGAGTTGGCGCGACACGAGGTGCTCGACCCCTCCATGCAGTCGGAAATGCAAGCAAAAGTGATCGAGAAAAAAAAGAACCTGGGCACGAAATACAATGTTGACCCTACGGACCTGGCTCAGGCGGGATGGGGTGTGATCCTGGCGCGCGACGCGGACCCGCAAATTCGCGAGGCGTTGAGCGAACTGTTGAACTGGCGGCGGAAACAGGCAAACAAGAACAAGAACCTGTATCGCGAGTATGTGGGCGCGCAAGGATTGAACAAGGGCGAGAGCAAAAACGAATTTTTGGCGCGTCACGGCGCCGCGCCCGGACCCGTTGACCCGTCCCAAGTCCCGTACTATTTGCTCCTGGTCGGCGACCCCAAAGCAATCCCGTATTCGTTCCAATACCAGCTGGATGTGGCATACGCGGTGGGGCGGATTCATTTTGACACCGCTGAGGAATACGCGCGCTATGCGCACAGTGTCGTAGAGGTGGAAAAGGGCAAACTGAAATTGCCGCGCCGCGCGGCGTTTTATGCGGTGCGTAATCCCGACGATTATTCTACCGACCTGAGCACGCGACTGCTGACAAAACCGCTCGTCGAGAGACTGCAGCCCGATAACGCGGCTTGGGCATTCACCACGCACACGGGCGCGGAGGCGACCAAAGCCCGGATGCTGTCCGCCCTGGGCGGCGATGCGACACCGGCGTTTCTGTTTACGGCGAGTCACGGGATGGCGCTGCCGAACGATGACCCGCGCCAGCGCGAGCATCAGGGGGCGCTGATCAGCCAGGATTATCCCGGTCCCCGCGAGTGGCGCAAGGCGCTGCCGCAGGATTTTTATCTGGCGGGCGATGATCTGCCGAGCAGCGCGCGGTTGGGGGGTCTCATCAGTTTTCATTTTGCCTGTTACGGCGCGGGCACGCCCGACCGCAACGAATTTCCAACAGAAAAAATCAAGCCGAGCATGATCCCGACGCGATCCTTTCTCGCGCGTTTGCCCCAGCGTATGTTGGCGCACCCGGGCGGCGGAGCGTTGGCTGCAATCGGACACATCGAACGCGCGTGGTCTTATTCGTTTTCGTGGGATGCGCTAAAAGAGCAGACCGCCGTGTTCGAGAGCGCAATCGGGCGGATGCTGCAGGGGTCACCCGTTGGCGCGGCGATGGAATACTTTGGGGAACGCGCGGCGGAACTGGCGACCGATTTGGGCATGGCGCGCGAGGAGACGCAAGCCAAGACGCGGAGTGACAACCCCCAACAGTTGGGCTTTTTGTGGACGGCGAACAATGACGCGCGCAGCTATGTGATTCTGGGCGATCCTGCGGTGCGGTTGGCATTTAGCGACGAGGCGAACGCGGAACCGGAACGCACGGCAATAAACATGCAGGCGATCACGCTTGCCCCGGCGCAGGGGGGCGCGAGTGAACCGGTCCAGTCGGGACAAATTGCGCCGGGCGTGGCGGCAGGTATCGCGGATGACGTTTCGGCGGCGGTGACAAATTTGCGCCTCGCGTTGGAACAGTTTGCCAACAAGGTCAGCGCCATCCTCTCTGAAACGGTGGATGATGTAACGCGGCTCCAGGTGACGACCTATGTGAGCGATGAGATGGAGGGTGTTGTTTGGGACCGGACCAAAAAGACGTTTGGCGGTGATGTGAAAAAACGCGCGGTGACGACGATGCAGTTGGATGGAGATACGCAGGTTGTTGTGCCGCGCCGCACGTCGGATGTGGACGAGGAATTGTGGACGATTCACAGCGCAACGGTCACGCAGGCGCAGGCATACCGCGCCGAAATGATGAAGGCGGCGGTGGCGGCGGCGGCGGGGCTGTTTAACGCGCTCAAACCGGGCGGCTAACAGGTTGTCGGAGTGAAATCAAATTATAGTTATTTTTGAGATACTACGACGCGTGTTCATAGTTACGAATGAGGTCTCTCCGACAACCTGCTAGTGCAACAACATGATGAAATTGCCGAATCAAGTGATGGCACGCGAGTTACAAAACTCGATGCTCAAATCTGCAGTCTCATGTTGTTGCGCTATTAGCGCAAATGACGGATGCGTTGTTTGAAATTCGCGGCGCCGCGCCGCTCGCCGTGCCCACCACGGTACTGGGTGCGTGGAATCTAACCCCGCACAAGGGCATATCGTTCGGCGAAGGGGTGATCGAACCGGAAACGCCCATCTGGTCGGTTTCGCTCGACCCGCAATCCGCTGACGAGAATCTGCAGGCAGCGAACGCGCAGCTGCGCGTGACGCAAGCGGCGCTCCAGGAGGCAACCGTCCGCCTGAATGAATTTATCGAAACGGCGGCGCGGGGCAGGTCGTATGGCATCGAGGATATTGAGAACCGCGGTCCCGAACTGGAGCTGCAAGCGATGCTGATTCAGATGAGGGGCGGCACAGCCGCGGACTATGGCGCGCTGGACGTGATCGGGCTGGACTGGAATGGCTTGGTGCAACGGTTTCAGGAGTTTCTGGCAGAGGTGCAGCGATTGCTGGCGGACCCGCTCGTGGTGGAAACGCGCAACAAGGGCGAGGATGAGGTAATCGCGCAGACGGCGGTGGGCTGGACCGGGCGTTCGGATACGGCAATCATCGAGGATGCCGAAACAGAGCTCCGCGCAGAGCATGCAAAATCACTAGAACTCGCGCTCGGGCAGCGGACCCTGCTGTTCAAGATTGCGGCGCTGGCGGCGGAGGGGGCGGTGCGTCTGGCAGTTGTGATTGCGATGCCCGCCAACGCCATCTGGATGATGCCGGGAATTTACAACTTTATTACGCGTGTGATGGACGAGTATTTCAAGATTCGAGAACGCTTGCAAGGATAGCGCAAATTCAGGAGGAACCGAAAATGGCAGAGGATACTGCGCGCAGTGTGGAAGAGTCCGTCAAAGCCGCCGTCGCCAAGATTTCGCAATATGTGAGCGATATAGCCGAACTCGAAGTCGAGACGCGCTATTTGGTCATCGGCGCCGATGGAAATTTACCCGTTGGGGCAGACGGCAAAGTGGATTTTGCGCAGGCGAATGCGGCGGCGCTGAGCCAAATCAAGATTGATGGCGATTGCTATACGGTGGTGCCCATCCGCAAGACCGCAGACGGCGATTTCGTGTTTCAGGAAACCCTGAACCAGGTGCATGAACGAAACGTCGCGGCGGCGGTGCAGTATCGCAAAGATATTGTCGAGGCGCTCAAAGACGTGGTAGTCGAGCTGGGCAGAAAAATCGTTTGAGGATGGAGTGACCCGTCAGGGCGGACACCACAAGGGTCAGGGCGGGCGACCACAAGGGTCGCCGCTACGTGACAGGACCATAGATATCGGCGTCGGCGGAGGTGGCGGTGACGACACTCTTGCTTTTGAGGAGCCGGGTCATAAAGCGACCGCTCGCCGTGATGACGACACCGCCGAGGCGCGCGAGATAACGCGCCTCGACGGGCTTTTCGTTCGTCTGTTTCGAGACACGGTCAACCAGCGATCCTGCCGGTCCGCGCGGGTCGGGGTTCTTTTTGGCTGTCGTCGGCAGCGCGACCATGACGACCGCCTGAACTGTGCCCGTGTCATGCGCGGCGTCAATTTGTTCGAGCAGGCGCGGATCAATTGCGTCGGGCGTTCTTTTGGGAGGCATTACACATTACGACCCCAGCAATTGCGCCACCGCGCGCGGTCCGTTGACCAAACCGCGCCCAAAACGGGATACGTCGTCTTTTTTGAGCGGGTCACAAGCGCCGAGCAGCGCCGCTTCGATTTCGTCTACGCTGGCGTCGGGCTTAGCTTGCCACAAGAGCGCGGCGAGACCTGCGACATGCGGGGTTGCCATGGACGTGCCGTTCAGCCGCAATCCACCCCCCCCCGCCCGGGCGGAGGTGATGCCCACGCCCGGAGCGACGAGGTTGGGTTGGTTGGGTTCTTCGGGACGATTGAATACGATGCTGCTCGAAAAAGCGGCAACGCGTTTTCTTGCATCCATGGCTCCGACCGAGAGCGCTTCGGGATAATTACCCGGCGAGCGGCTGGTATTTGGACCTTCGTTGCCGATGGCAAAGACGGGCAAGATGCCCTGTTGACGCAAGCGTTGTGTGATGGCGACCGCAAAAGGCGTAAAACCGCGGATACCCAGCGACATGCTCAACACGCGCACGTTCTCTTCGAGACACCATTCCATGCCGGCAAGCACGCGCAAGAGGACGTGCCCGCCTTCAATCACCAAACCCGAAAAGAGGTCAGCTTCCGGCGCAACGCCAATCGCCATACCGCGAATTTTTCCTCCGACAATGGTCCCCGCGGTATGTGTGCCGTGCTCGTCCGAATCGTATGCTTTGGCATTTGCGACGCGCTCGCCAAACAAATCAAATTCCGCAAAGCCCGTGACGCGACCTTTGAGCGCGGGATGGCCTGCGTCCACGCCCGTATCGAGATGACCGACGCGCACGCCTTTGCCCGTCAGCCCCTTTGCCCAGAGCTTGTCAGCGCCAATACTGCGGATGCCCCAGGTGACGCGCGGCGTGTAGGCGGCAGAGGCCGACGCCACCGGGCGGATAAGAGAGAGTGGTTCGGCGGGCTGGACATCCTCCACCTGGGAATGTGCCTCGAGCGCGGACGCGCCTTCCGGGTCTACATAGCCGACGACCAAGCCAAGCCGCGGAAATTGGCGGATGGCGGGCGGCGGAGGGCGGCGCGGCGCGACGCTAAATGCCGCCGCGGCGTTTGGGGGCGCGGGCAAAAAGAGATCGGTTACGGCGGGTTCGAGACTGCCGAATGATGCGGCTGCGCCCGCATCCTGGCGCATGACTGCAATGACTTGGGCAAAACCAAAAGTATCGAGAGATCGTTGTACGATGGGGTCCATCTGGTTCCTCCTGAACGGTTCCGTCATGACAAGTATCAGTTATGATGTGTCGTGTGTCAAGTGGGATACAGGACTCTCAAGTGCGTTATCTTTTTGGTTGCGTGTAGGGCACGCTCGCCGCAGCGTGCCGTGCGGGGACCGAAACGGCGTTCGTTCCTTACCGTCCAAGATTGTGGCACACATCCATAGGATTTTATGACGTGGTGACAAGGAGAAGAGAAAATGGCGAGCACACCCAAAAAATCCAAAGCAGGCGCTAAAAAAACGACCGGGGCGCGTGCAAGCGCCGGCAAAAGCAAAGGTGCCAAACGGGCTGTCCCGGGCAAGCGCCGCGCGGCTAAAAAAGGACCGGCGTCCGGCAAGAAAGCCGCGCAAAAGAATGTCAGCGCGCGCGCGGCGGTGAATAAAGGCGGGGCGGGCAAGCGGGCGAAAAAAAGCGCACCGGCGCGCAAGCCGCGCGCCGCGACAGGCGCTCCACTGGCGGCGGCGCTGAAACCCCCCCCTCACATTCTGGTATTTGCGCCCGGTTTTCTGGGAAGCAGATTACGCGACAAGCAAACGGGCAAAATCGTGTGGCTGGATTTTTCAACTGTGCCGCTAAATCCGCTTGAATGGGAAGGGTGGCTCGACGATTTGTTCCAGACCATGCTCTACCCGAACTCAAATCTGGAACCCGCGGGCTTGATCGAGGATGTAATGTTTCTGCCGCCGTGGATCAAGCAGGAACAGTACGGGCGGCTCTTGAAAACATTTTCGGATTGGGGCTATGCGGTTGACCCGAAAGACCCGAATGCGAATGAATTGAACGCGTATACATTTCCATATGATTGGCGGCAGGACCAGCGTATATCGGCGCGCCAGTTAGGGGAACGGATCAAGGAATTGCGCGCGCTGCATCCCAACAAACAAGTCTGGTTGATGGGACACAGCGGCGGCGGCATCATTTCGCGGTGGTTGATTGAAAAAGAAGGCGGGGACAAGTTGGTTGACCGGCTCTTTTTGCTCGCGTCGCCGTGGGATGGTTCGCCCAAAGCTGTGTATATGTTATTTCAGGGAATGGACACCCTCTTTCGACTCAAATTCAATGCGTTCAACATTCCCGAGCGGACGAGGACGGCGCTGCAGAGTTTTCCCGCCATTTATCAATTGATCCCGCAAGCGCGCAGCTTTTTGAGGAGCGCCACCGGCGAAACGGTTGACCCCTTTGAGGGCAGCGCGTGGCTGGATGATCCGCATCACATCGAGCTTTTGCAAGACGGACGTAAATTCAATCAGGCCCTGGGCAATCATCTGAGCGTCAAGGACGCCGTTGCATTTCTCGGACGCAAGTTGGAGACTACGACGGGCGGCATCGTTGCTTTTGACCATGGCACGCGCTGGCAGCATATCGAATGGACCGATCAAGAGTTGGGCGACGGCACACTGCCCGAATATTCGGCGTTTTTCGCGGATGCGCGTGTCAATGCGCCGGTCGTGGCGGACCACGGCGAGATTTATATCAGTCCCGCGCTCATGGACCTGCTCCGCGTGGAATTGATTGACAAATTTGTTGATCTGCAAGCGGAAAATATTGCGGACAAGAAACCGCAAACAAATGCGACCCTCACATTCAATCGTCAGGCATACGTGCCGGGTGAGCAGGGCGAGCTCGAGATTCAACTGCGCGCCGTCAAGGATGGCGACCCTGTCAAAAGAGCGGTTTGCGAGGCGCGCGTCAAGTGGCTCCAGGCGCTTCCGGGCGCAGTCGAGTCGGGCGCGCCGGACAATCTGCCCGAGATCGTGTTCGAAACGAATCGGGACACACCCGGGCTGTTCAAAGCAGATTTCACCGCGCCTGCCAAAGAGGGGTATTACAAGTTGGAAACAAAGGTCAAGGTCCCGAACCAGGCAGAGCTGTTGCTGCAAGATATGTTCGTGGTGGAAGAGGCGTGACCCGAACAATTCAATGGTTCACTCACCGGGCACGAGTCGGATGCGCAAGAACGCGATAGTCGGGAAGGCGGAAATTTCGCGTTCTGTGGTAGGATGAGCTGTTGTTGCCCTCAAGAACCATAACGTCAGCCGTAATGGAGAACCAGAATGTTAAAACTTGCGACAGTATTTCTGACCGGTGTGTTGGTTGCGCTCGTCGCCTTGATGACTGCCTGCAACTCGCCCTCCGCGCCGCCGAATGTCACCGAGGTATCAATCACGGCGACCGACAGGGGCTGTACGCCCGCCGTCTTTGATACGCGGCAGGGGTATATTGTCTATGTGAATCTGCAAAATACGAGCACGACTGAGGTGTCTTTTGTCTATCCCGGCGGCCCGTATACGTTTAGCGCGCCCGCCGGACAGACAGTGCGCGGCAACTTTACATCTCCGACGGTCACCGGCGATTATCCGTTTCAATGCGGACCGACGGGCTCTAACAACATGACTACGGGGCATATGCGTGTCAAGTAAAGCAATCGAGCAGCGCCACATTCTTTTGCAGCTCACACAGCGTGCTCTTTTCTGTCCGGTGCGCCGATAGAGGGTGGCAGAATGCTCAAACAAGACAACTTGAAGCGGATCGTGCTCGCTGCCTCGATTCTTGGCATCAGCATGGTCTATATCGAAAGCGTGGCGGACAATGTCGCCCTCCCCGCAATCCAATCCGAGTTTAATGCGCGTCTGAGTGACCTGCAGTGGGTGGATCAGGTGTACGCGCTATGTCTGGTAGCGTTGCTGCTGGTTGGAGGTTCGCTGGGTGACCGGTTTGGACGCAAGCGCGTGTTTGTCGTCGGGATCGGTTCTTTTGTCCTGGCTTCTATGCTCGCCGGGTTGACCCAGAATTCGCCGCAGCTCATCGGGGCGCGGGCGCTTCAGGGTTTGAGCGCCGCGCTCCTCGTTCCGGGTAGTCTTGCGCTCATCACCGAACACTATGATAGTTCCGCGCGCGGGGCAGCGATCGGCGTCTGGTGGGCTTTTTCAACGGGCATGCTCGCCGTTGGGTTGGTGGTGGGGGGATGGCTGATCCAGTTTGTGTCGTGGCGCGCGATTTTTTTCGTCAACATCCCGCTTGGTTTGTTTGCGCTGACGCTCTTGGCGCGGATTCCCGACGACAAGCCCGCGAATGCGCACGCGTCAGGTGATTGGCTCGGCGCATTGCTTGCTACCCTTGGCGTGGGCGGCATTGTTTTTGCCCTGATCGAGCAGGCAAATTATGGCTGGACCTCGCTGCCGGTGTTGGGCGCGTTCGCGCTGGGGGTGTTGTCCTGTGTCGTTTTTGTCCGCGTCGAAGCGCGGGCGGAACACCCGCTCATGCCATTGTCCCTGTTCCGTTCACAGAATTATTCAACGGCGAACAGCTTGCTCTTGCTCATAGGCGGAATTTTGACGGCGCTGTTCTTTTTCCTGCCGCTCTTTTTTATCCAAGTGCAGGGTTATTCTGCAGGACAAGCAAGCTTGGGAATCCTGCCGATGGCCCTGGCTCTTTTTTTTATCTCGCGCTGGGCGGGTAGTCTCGCCGCGCGCATAGGTGCGAGACCCCTGCTTGTGGTCGGATCGCTCACCGTCGGCGCGGGGTTGCTTTGGTTGGCGCGGCAGGGCATTGACGGGAATTACTGGTCCGCGTTCTTTCCGGGGATATTGCTCGCGGGCGTGGGGTTGGCTTGTACTCTCACGCCGCTCACCAGCATTGGAATGACGGGGATTGACGCGCGGTATGCCGGAGTAGCTTCGGGGGTGTTGAACGCGTCGGCGCGCGTCGGCAATTTGCTGATTGTGACAGTCCTCGTCACGATCACTGCGGCAATTTTCAGTCAGAACCTGGCACGAAACATTGGTGCGCTCAACCTGGCGCCTTCTGTCGCAAATGCCGTGTTGGAACAGAGCACGCGATTGGCGGGCGCACAGCCGCCGCAAGAAGCGGATGAGAGCACACGTGCCTGGATCAATCACGCGATTGATGAATCTTTTGTCACTGGCTTTCGCGCATCAATGCTGGTCGGCGCGGGGATAATGATGGCGAGCGCGATAGCAGCGTTCCTGTTGATTGACCGGTCGCCTCAAGATCTGGCGGAACGGAGCGGGCAGGTCAGCTCGACTCTCGAATCTGCGATGTAACGCTGCGCCGGGTGGGCTTGGCGGCAATCAAGTGAAAAATACAACGAGCGGGGCGACTCGATCAATGGGGTCGCCTCGCTCGTTGTTTCGTGCGAGTGTGAGAGCTTGCTCAGCGTCCGCCGCGCAAATTACTGTTCTCGTCGGCTTGGCGGGCGGCCTCGGCAAGACCCAGGATGAGCGCAATGATTGAGGCGATCACGACCAATCCGAGTGCGCCGAAAAACGCAAACAGCGCAGGGTCATTGACCGCCTTGCGCGCCGTCGGCGGCAGATTTTTTCCGAGCTGCCAATTTCCGGCGCGCATGAGAGGTTTGGGGTTTGACATGCTGAACCGACCCGTGCCTTTCGAATCGAATCTTGCGGACCGCTCACGCAGTCCGCGTGCGGAACGCCTGAACAATCATGACGATACCGCCCAGCAGAGCGAGCACAGCCGCGCCCCAAATAAAGGCGAGACCCATTCCAAAATCGCCATAAGCGCCAATCAAAAAGATGCCAAAAATGATGGCGAGGACACCGAGAATGCCCGGTCCCCAGCCACCCCCGCGAAATGCCAGCATCAACATGACGATACCCTGCACCAGCCCCCAGATGCCGAGAATGAGCGCAAAGATCTGTGGGAGAAGGACCGCAGCAGCGATCGGATACATGACGATATAACCACCCGCGATGATGCTGATGATGCCCATAAAGAGCTTCCAGCCCCACGCGCTGTGGTCAATAAACATGCTAACAATATCCAGGACGCCGCGAATGATCCACCAGATACCGAGAAAAGTGACGAGAAAGAGCCAGGTATTGGCGGCTGTTTTGGCAGGCGCCCACAGAAGCACCGCGCCGATGATTGCGAGCGCGACGCCCTCGATCAGCATCATCCACCAGGGACGCGCCTGGTTTTGGAATGATGTCGGGCTTGAAGCAGTTGCAGCACTCATAACAATCCCTCCTTGGGAATGTGAAATGGATATGATGAATACTGTGAGCAGCGGCGATAGTGCCACAGCTCACAGTTGATTCCAGGATTATTGACGCGCCCTGATGATTTTCAGGCGAGGGTCCGGTCCTAGCTCTCTTTTTATGCTGAGGGCGCGGATGTTTCGGGAGGCGCGTCACCGGCGGCTTCAGCGACCTCGGGCGATGCCGCGACTTGTGCTGCTGCCTCATCCACCGCTTCTTGCGTGACCGTGTGGGCTTCGGTGACACCGCCCACGCCCTGCATCCAGGACGTTACAGCTTTTGCTTCTTCTTCGGCGACCAGAATGCCCACTGCGGCTTTGCCGCCGTCCAATTCCTTGCCAATGCGCGCCAAATCGTCCTTGGACAGCCCCAATCCCTTGTGGACCAGGTGTCCGAGCACGCCACCGACAAGGACGCCCGCAATGAGTGAAAGTCCGCCGGTCAGGACCGCCGCCAGACCGCCGAGCACGATACCAAGCCCCGTGCGTCGCGGACCGTTCATCTGCGCTTTTACTTTGCCCTTGTCGTCTTTGACGAGGATGCCGATATTGTCGAATTTGACGCCCAACACGGCGCGGTCCATGCCTTCCAATTCTGTGGCGGCTTTTTGAGCCGCTTCTTTGTTGGGAAAAAAGCCGAGGACGAGCTGCTGAGATTTTGCCATTTTGATAGAGTCTCCTTGATTTACAGTGGTTTATCGGGTTTTCACCGGATACCGACCGGGCGGCGCCCGTCGGGGATACGTAGCATACGCCGACCATGCGTGATGGTCGAGCCACAAGCTGTGCTTGTGGCAGTGTGGACTATACCTGTAAACGGGTCGCCACACATCCTGCCATCGGTAGTATTTTTAGAATACGCCATAAACACCAAGACATCAAGGGCGCTATTTTGCGAGACTTTTCTGCAGATCGAGCATTGGCTGTTGACTGACCTGCAAGAATCCTTCGCTGGGGCGGTCAAGGTCAATGATCAGCGTGAAAACTGTGGCGAAAATGAGCAAGAATATTATCAGGGCGACGCCGCTGCGGCGCTGCTCGTAGCTGTTGCTGAATCCGACCAGGGTCATGGCAAGTAACGCGATGATATAGACCACTATGAGCAGTGTTGCGGGCACTCGAGCCGTGACTGCCGCACTGCGTTCCCCATGTGTGTCAATCATATAGTTCAGGGCGTCTACATAGAGCGCAAAGAGGGGTGAGCTCTCCAAGTCCGGGGCGAGCGCCTGCACGTCCGCCCAGAGCTCGGCATGAATTTGCTCGGAGCGAATGATGGAAGCGTTCAGCGTGCTCGGATCAACCGTTGGCGCGAGCCGCACGTCAACGTATTCGCGGAGCAGGGCACGGCTTTCACCGGCAAAGGGTTTCGGCAGATATCGCGCGCGCAGTTCCGTCGTCCCGATCGCGTTCGCTTCCTGAAGGACCAGCGCACGCCGCCGGTCATAACGCCCCTCAGAGATGCCCGTAACAAAAGCCAACAGAAATGCGACAAGACCGAGACTCGCGCCGACCATGGCGCCCAGGGATGGGTCTTTGGTTTGTGTAGTCCGCTTTTGCCACCATGTGCCGAGCCGGTAGCCCAATTCTGAAGCGAGCAATGCCAAAGCGATCGTAATCAAAAAGACCGTCCAAATGGGAACGAGATCGTATGGATTTGGCATGTTGTGGACCAAGAGTCATGACGTACCGGCTCTGACTGTCAGAGCCGGTACGCTATTGCGAGCCGATGTGCAATCAAGCTGCCGGAATTCCAGTGGCTGTATCTTCCCACCGGTTGTATTCGGTGACCGTCCAGCGCATACCGGTGCGCCATTGGACAAACACGCCTGCCGCAGCGGTCACGATGAAAACGATCAACAAGAGGGGGGATGCTTGCAGGGTTGCGACGACCGGATTTTCAAGCGCCATCCGGCCCGGGGCAAAGAGAATCAGGAATCCGCCGAGTATGACGCCCGCACCGAGAACCGCGGTTGCGATCATGATCACCCACTTTTGCAGGTTCAAGAACAGCGTGGCGCCTGCCATGGCAACCGCGCCCACAACTCCGACAATCCACACGATAAAGCCCATCGGCAAGCCGATTGCCAGCAGCAGCCCTGTTGCAATGGCATAGCCCAGCGATCCGGCGATAATTGCCACGGCAACGATGTAGAACAGATACGAGAGGACGGCAAAGAGCGCGCCCACAACAAACCCGACGACCCACGACGTTATGGTTGCTAGGAACGCGTCGCCCAGGATCGAAGTAACGGCCTGGGCGCCCAGCACAAACCCAAAGAAAAAGCCCCAGATCGGGAGCAGGAGCAAAAAGAAACGATAGCCGCCAAAACAGAGCGCCAAGCCAAAGACAAAGGCGATAATGGCGGTGCAGGCGAGCGCGAAAAAGGAATCAGTAGCCATAGGTGTGTTCTCCTCGATGAATGATGACTTGGCACAAGCCATTTTTCCGCGTCTGATTCGCCGGTATCAAATCAGAGGACGGTTCAAACAGCATATGCCTCATGCGTATGAACAACATGTCGCGTGTGACGCGTGTACTGATTTCATCATGCCATATGTGTCTCCTTTTCACGTTCACCGGATGTGCGCGAGCAATCCTTGACCCGGATTGCCCATCAATTCTACGTGGGCAAAAGCATCGTAAAGTATGGGTTCAATACGAACGTAACAAAGAACGAAACGAGAATCCACACCAGCACAATGGCAAAGACGCCGGTGATGACCGCCTTGCCCGTGCTGATTTCGCCCGCCTCACGAATCCCGATCACGCTTCCCGCGATGCTCAACGCCAGTCCCGCGATCGAGACAATTTGGGCGATGGGACTGCTAAACACGCCGAGGACAAACAAGATTTGAAAGATGCGCGAGAAACCAAACACGCGCAGCATTTCACTCGTGTCGGTGCCGGCGCGAAACAGATAGCGCGCGACCTGGGCGATCAAAAAGCCGCCCGCCGCCCAAATGATCAATTCGCCGATGGCGAGCGTGATACCCCTGCTGAGCGATGGTCCCGTTTCGGGCAAGCCCGGAAGTGAGGTGTTGACCTGACCCAGATAGCCGATCAAGCCCGTGATCAGCGCGACGATCACGACGATGATCGCTGCCTGTATCGTCGCCGCCGGGTCCTCTGCGATTTCACGATAGATTGCGCGTTTGAGTGTGACGACCCCAATCAATCGTTCGAGCAGACCCGATTTTGTGTTGGAGCCGGCTGCTTTGCGTGACTCGTTCTTGTTCGTCTTGTACGGCTGTGTCGTTCCTGCCTTTGGCGAATCGGACGCATTCATTTGTTGCTGCGGTTGTCCCGGAATACCCGATTTCTGCGCCGCGCCTGATTTTTTCTTTTTGTTCTTGTTTTTTGAAGCCACGTTGTTTGAATGCCTCCAAAGATGAGTGTGACAGGATGTTTATTCTTCCAGACCCTTTTTGAGTTTTTCTTCTATTTCGGGCGAGAGCGATGTTTGAATCAGAGTGCCCTTGAAAGAGCCGAGCGCCTGGATAACCGCGGCCTTGTTTGCATCGTCAACTTGCAAAAACACGGCAGAGGTGTTGGGCTTGAGCGCGTCAGAGACATCGCTGATGAATTTCTTGTCCACGACGTCGAGATTTAGACTCTTGGCAATCGCGCCCCCGACAGCGGCGCCGGCAAAAATGCCCAGAAACGGCATCATGATAAAAAGAATGCCGCCGAGCGCGCCGCCAATCAGCGCGCCCCACGCCACCGGGTGTCCGGCTGTGTCCTGAATATGGATCTTGCCATCTCCGTCCTTGACAACGACGCGTGCATCCGAAAGCCGGAGCGCGCCGTTTCGTTCCAGCGTTTTGAATTCAGATGCAACCTGCTGCGCTGTCTCCGGCTGCTCGAACGCTACTACGATGATATAACTCATGCTTGTCCTCCTTTATGATTTTGACCCATCTGTCTGTGGTTTTGCCTTGCTGCGTGCAGCGAGATTTTTCGAGACGACAGCCGGGTCACATCGCTCACGCTTGCAGATTCGTCCACAAGTTGCTCAAACCGCTAACAAGCATGACGATCGCGAGCAGTCCGAGTAACAGGGCGATGGAACGCGAGCTGTTGGCAATGACCCAGAGCTTCCATTTGTTGAGCGACTCGTCCGCCTTGTCGCCTTTGAGCAAAGCATATCCCACCGGAATGCCAATGGCAAGACTGCTTATCAAGACAAAAAGGATGAACAAAATCGCCAGGTCTTGCGGGCTGAGGTTCTGCGCCGTAAAGGCGATCGCCGCCGCCAGCACGAGCGCAATATTCTTGGGGCTGATTGCGGACATGATGACGCCAAGCACGAACGCGCGCAGTGGGGTAAAGTGTTCGCTTGACCGCGCCAGCAGGCGATCAAAGGTCTCTAACCATTTGGGTCCTGCCGGATTTGCTGATGGGTCAAGCGGCTTTGTCCATTGCCTGTACGCAACCCACAATAGGACCAGCCCTGCCGCGACGAGTACGGCGGGACGAACGTGCTGCGAGTCAGAGCTGAGGATTGATACCCCGGCGGTGACAAGCAAAATAGCAACGATAGCCAATACGATCAGTCCGACCATCCATCCAATCAGGTAGCCGAGCGCATTCCAACGTCCGCGCTCGTCAAAGAGCATGAGGATGACGAGGATGACGGGTGTAGGGCTGATCGCTATACCGAACGCATACAAGAGATCAATAAAAACGAGACTCCCCATTTTCGTGGCTGTCCTGGCGATTGATCCTGTGAGCGCTTTATTAACTCGTGTTACGCATGTCACTTTGAAAGATCCCGAGCGCAGTCGAGAGAGAGACGTCTCTCTTGGCGACTCGAGGATTTCGGCGATGGATTTCATCGCATCGCAAAACCCGCTCCTCGAAATGGCTCGAAATGCCAAATGCCAGTATACCGTACAGCGATATAAATTTGCGAACCGCCTTGACGCAAGGGATGTGCATCACAATTTTGGATGGTAAGGAACGAACGCCGTTTCGTTCCCCGCCCGGCACGCTGCGGTGAGCGTGCCCTACGCGCGACCCAAGATACGATGCACACCCTGACCTAGGAATAATCAGACGGTAAGGAACGAACGCCGTTTCGTTCCCTGCCCGGCACGCTGCGGTGAGCGTGCCCTACGCGCGAGCCAAGATACGATGCACACTCTCACGCAAGAATAGTCAGACGGTCAGATTCTAACAGAATTTGAAGGATTTACATCCCCCGAACAAGAGTACCTGAGCAGGATTTGCGTCCGCGGGCTCCGAAATTGATCTCTTTCATCACCAGTCACCCGCCGTCGCCGCATCGCACCCCAAACCTGCTCAGCACCTCCGTCTGAGGGAGACAGTTCCGGAGCTTGACAAGGAGCAATCCAATACGCTAAAAGTACTCCATGATGGGGGATGAAACAAGCACAAATGAGGTTAAGATGAACCGTATATCAACAGTATACAGGAAGGAAAGGACGAAAGAATGGCGACATTGAGTGTTCTCAAGTTTGATACCGCAGAGGGGGCAAGGAATCTTTTGTCCACTCTCGAATCTCTGCAAAAGCAGCAGCTCATCGAGGTCCAGGATGCTGCAATCGTCACCTGGCCCGCGGGAAAAAAGAAACCCAAAACCGAGCAATTACACAGCATGGCAGGTGCCGGCGCGCTGGGCGGCGCTTTTTGGGGCATGCTTTTTGGACTGCTCTTTTTCGTGCCCTTTTTGGGACTGGCAATCGGCGCGGCTATGGGTGCGCTCGCCGGGCACTTTTCCGATTACGGGATTGACGACAAGTTTATCAAGGCGACCCAGGACAAGGTTACAGAAGGGACGTCAGCCCTGTTTTTGTTGACCAGCGGCGCAGTCATTGACAAGGTCGTGGCGGCGGTCAGGGGACAAAAGTTCGAGATCATCCAGACGAACCTGTCTCAGGAGCAGGAAGCCAAGCTTCGCGCAGCGTTTGCCGAAGACGAACCGAGCGCCCCGGCGCCCGCAGCGAGCTAATTCGTCGCGGAAAAGATTCGAGCGCACAGTCAGTGGATCGTGTCATGTTTCCGCAAAGGAGCCGGCATGGTCCTACTCGTGTGTGGTGTGGGGCTGTATGGACAACGCGCTCTATAATTTTCCGGGCAATGGTTTAGTCTCATCAGAGTATTACAAGGAGGCAGGCAATGGCACTTGGTCCGACATCAGTTCTCGCAATCCAATTCTCCGGCGACAAGATGAGGGGACAAATTCTTGCCGCGCTCGTTGACCTGGTCCGAAACGGTCAGGTCCGCGTGATTGATGCGGTTGCGGTGAAAAAAGACGCCAATGGTAAAATAGAGTCGCTCGAAATCGAACAGCTGCCGGCGAATGATTTGCATGTTTTTGATCCGTTGAAAGCTGAAATCACCGGGCTGTTGTCCGACACTGATATTGGTGATATCGCAGCGTCGCTTGACAACAACTCGGCTGCGGGTTTGCTCGTCATCGAACATCTCTGGGCGACCAAACTGGCAGAGGCAATCCAATCCGCTGGCGGCAAGGTGGTCATGAACCGGCTCTTGATGCCCGAGGTGGTGGAGGAGAACCTCGAGCTGATTGCCCAAGTTGTCTGATCTGAATACAATTGGCAATGCTCGTGGTGGTATGGCGAGCGTTTTTCAAGGAGATTGAAATGATTGCACGCAGACGAGGAATTGCACGCAGCGCGGTACGGCTTGCCGCCGGAACTGCGGTGATGGCGGGAACAGCCGGCGCTGTTCGACACCATCAAGAGCAACGATATGCCAACCAGGCCGCGGAACAACAAGCCGCCGCCGACGCACAATATGACGCGCAGGCGCAGGACGCGCAAGTGGCGCAGATGCAGCAACAAATGGCTGCCCAGCAACAGCAAATTGAGCAGATGAAGGCGCAGCAAGCGGCGCCGCCCCCGGCGCCCGCCGCCGCGGCGCCCGCAAATGACTTGAACAGCCAACTGACGCAACTGGCACAGCTCCACAGCGCGGGTGTGCTGAACGATCAGGAATTTGCGCAAGCCAAAGCCAAGCTATTGTCAGGCGGCTAAATCCTGCAAAGGGACCCAAAGAAATCTCTCTCAAGGTGAATATTCATGGCGAAAGGTAAATCGAACAAGAAAAATGTTGTCCGCAGCAAAGCCGCGTTGCGCGAGACTTCCGGTGAGTTGGCAGTCGTCGGCGCAATGTCCGCGGCTGTCGGGGTGGACCAGCTCAAGACGGGCGCCGCCGAGTTGGGTGTGGCGCGCGATCTGAATCGCGCCAGCAAAGCAACTGCCGTGCGGGGCGCCGCCGATTTGACACGCGGGGTGGACAAGATGCGCGTGGGCACGCGTGTGTCGCAGGTTGGCGAGGTTGTTACGGCAGCCGGTGTGGCGGATTTGGCGCAGGGCGCGGCAATGCTTGAGGCGGCGGAGGACGCGGCGGTTATTGCCAATCTGATCAAAGAGCTGGGTCAGGATGAGATTGCGCAAGGGATGGAACTGGCGGGCATGGCGGGACAAATGCGCGCGGTCCATGACGTGGTCGAAATGCTGGGCATGAGCCAGCTGAGCGATTTCATGGGCGGGATGACGACCAAATTGCATGCGGTCGCCGTCTATAACATTATCCGCGCGCAGGAAACGCGCCTCCTATCCGCAAAAGCTCGTGGAGTTGCGGACGGCGTAGCAGAACTCGGCATTAACGAAGAAGCCGAAGGCGTCGCCCGTCTTGCCATTGGTCAACAAGCGGTTGCCGCCGGTCAAATGGTCGCCCTGTCGGGCGCGATCCAAGCTGCTGAGGGTATAGTGCAGGTCGAAGAATCCACAGCAATGGGTGAAGCGGCAGGTGAGCTCGCAGAGATGGGCGTGGCTAGCGTCGCCGAAGGCGCACATTCGGTTGGCGTCGCCGAAGCGACTGTGGCAACTGCCGAGGCGCTTGCCGAAGCGGCAGAATAACGTCTTGCGCGCGTGCACCGGCTTGCCGGCATGTTATCGCACAAGCTTATGGCTTTTGGCAGGAGGGCTGACATGCGGTGCGCGCAGCATGACTTTTGTAGGTGTCATTAGATGCGGTCCGGGCGCTGCACGATTGCCCGGACCGCTTTGTTGTTCAGGGAATCGAGTTTTGCCAAATTGATTGGATGGAACGGGGAACATTATGAAATTGTCGCGATCGCGTATCATTCAATTCCTGTCCGTTGTCATTGTTGACGCGATTGTTCTGTTTCTGCTTTCGCTCTTGGCGCCGGGAGTTGCCATTACGACCTTTGCGTCAGCCATCGTTATGGTAATTGGCGTCTCTATTATTCAGGGCATCGTGTGGTGGCTCTTTATCAACTTTTTTGCGCATTTGCCGGCAATTCTCTTTCCGGTCCTGACATTCGTCCTCACAGGCATCGGTGTAACCCTTTTTGGGAATTACATTCCGGGCGTGCAAATTGACGGATTCTGGCCCGGCTTGTGGATTGCCGTTGGGCTGACCGTCGTCAACGCGATCCTGGCGAGCATATTGGTGTTGGACGAGGATTCGAACTTTGACCGTAATGTGACCGGCAAGATGGTTTCCAAGTATGGCGATGTCAAAAAGACCGATGTGCCGGGTTTTTTGTTTCTCGAAATTGACGGCTTGAGCATAGACATTTTGCGGCGCGCGTTGGATGAAGGACACATGCCAACGCTCAAGAAATGGCTCGACAGCGGCGACCACAAGCTGCTCCAATGGGAGACGGACTTTACTTCGCAGACGGGCGCAATGCAAACGGGCATCTTGATGGGAAACAATGACAATGTGCCCGCGTATCGCTGGTGGGACCGTGCCGCGGGCAAAATGATCATGTCGGGAAATCCCAAAGATGCGGTCGAAATTGAAAAGCGGCTTTCGACGGGCAGGGGGTTGTTGTCGGATGGCGGGGCTTCGCGCGGCAATATGTTTAGCGGCGATGCGACGGAATCGCTCTTTACCATGAGCGTGACCTTGAACCGCAACCGCGGGCGCGGTCCGGGTTTTTACACCTACCTCTTTAACCCGTTTATTCTTGCGCGCCTGATTACGCGCTTTATCATCGAAGTTATCAAAGAATGGTTCGAAGCGGCAAGACAGCGAGGCAGACACAAACGCGGGTCCAGAGACGACAAGTATATTGTGAGCTCGCGCAACGCCGCCTACGCATTCCTGCGCGCGTTTATGGGACCCATGCTCCAGGATTTGACGACCTATACCGTCATCGGCGACGTTTTGCGCGGAGTGCCAGCGATCTATGCCCTCTATGCGGGCTATGATGACCTCGCCCATTTTGCGGGGATGTCGTCTCCCGAGGCGTTCGAATCCTTGCACGAGACGGACCGCTACTTTGCGCGAATCGAACGCGCGCTGCCCAACGCGCCGCGCCCATATCATGTCTTTGTGCTTTCGGACCACGGACAGAGTCTTGGCCCTACATTCAAAACAGCATACGGCATTTCGCTTGAGGATTTGGTCAAAGGGCTGGTAAAAGGGCAGGTGTTTGCGGCGCTCAACACGAACGAGGCCTGGGATAACCTGAATGCTGTCTTGAGCGAGTCCACTCAGGATAATACCCGCAGCGCAGAGGTCGTCAGGCGCGCGCTGGCGAGCAAGACCAAAGATGGGGCGGTGGCGCTGGGTCCCGAACGAGATGCCAAAGAGAGCGAACCGGAAGAACAGGAACTGGAAAAGGCGAATGTGGTCGTATTCGGCTCGGGCAGCACCGGTTTGATCTATTTTACCGATTCCAAGCAGCGTCTGACATACGAGCAGATTCAGGACGCGCACCCCGACCTGATCCTCGGGTTGATCAATCATCCCGGCGTCGGCTTTATCATTGTCAAATCCGAGACCAACGGAACGATGGTGATGACCAAGGGTGGAATCAACTTTGTGGACCTGAACAGGCGTGAGGGGAATATAGACCCGCTCGCCGTTTATCCGCCAAATGCTGCCATGCACATCCGGCGCGAAAGCAGTTTTGTGGATTGCCCCGACATCATTGTCAACACCAGGTTCGACCCTGTCACTGAAGAATTGTGCGGGTTCGAGAATCAGGTGAGCCATCATGGCGGCTTGGGCGGTCCGCAGAACCGTCCGTTCCTCCTCTATCCCTCGACACTGCCGTACGACGGCACGCCGGTCGTGCATGCCACGGGTCTCTACAGACTATTGCGTGGCTGGCGCGACCAGGCACAGGGCTTGTCCGGTCGGTCCGAATCGCCTGCCCAGACAAATCCTTGATTCAACCTGACCAAAAAGAACCGTCCGCAGCATCCGCTGCGGACGGTTCTTTACATCACCAAACTTATGGGGTTATTGGGTTGTTGCAGGACGACGGCAGATTGATTGGCGTGTTCTGATTCACAGAGGTCAGATCAATTGCCACGTCAAAATCACCCTGGAATTTGAGCGGCTCGAATTCACCGCTATAGCTGCCGCGAAATGCAACGGCGTGCCCGCCTTGCGCGTCAATATACAGGTCAGCATCCTCAGCCGACCATAGCGCTTGGCCAAAGGTCTTGACTCTATCGTTGCTGCTCTTTTGGGCGGCTTGAAGGAACGCGTCGCCATTTATGACATAGTGTTTGACGGCAACGCCGTTGAGCGTTTCATTGCCTACAAACTTGCCGCGCGCCACATCGTTGTTTGTCAACATGGTCATCAGCTCTGATGGGGAGAGCTCTTCAAGCGCCTCGGTTGCCTCGGGCGCATTCGGCTTGATGCAAATCGGCAGAAATCCGGGGATGCTGACAAAGGTACCCTGGGGCACTTTGAAAACGTCTGCCTGTTTGGGGGTAAAGAGACCCACCAGTGAACCGCCGATTTGGGCGGCGATGGGACCCAAGAGACTCCCGCTCACCGAAATCTGGCTCTTGTCCTCGTCGTTTGTTGTCACGATGGCTTTCAGGTCGCCCTGGGTCCGTTTTCCGTCAAGGAGACCGTTGACGCCGAGATTTACGGTCGCGCTGAGTGATTTGAGTTCCGTGAGTGGTTTGATGGGTATAACATCACCCTGCGGCGCGGTTGACGCGGGTGTCGCGGTTGCGGATTGCAGCGCCTGCAGGGGAGAGAGGTCGAGCGATGGCGCAAGCGCATTGATTGCCACAAACAAGATCGCGCCGAGCATGACGATGGTGAATCCGACAGCGATAAATTGATTTTTGGTTTTCATGGTAAAGGCAAGGCGCAGTCAACCGTTCCCTGTCATCGGGTTGACCGCGTCACAATACAAGGGTCCCACCTTCTGCTTATAGCTTGGCTAAAGAGGGGGGGGTGATTTTCCGATTTCAGGCGATGTCGCTTGTCATCTGGTCGATCACAACCGCGACTGCCAGAATCAGCGCATCGTCCTGCCCCGGCTGAATTTCGATGCCGTACGAGTCACGAATGTGGAACCACTTTTTCGAGATTTCGGCGATTTGACGTCCGCCTTGCGTGATGTTGAATTCGTGCCCGAGAATGTTTCCATCCACGTCCATGTCCGCGCCGCCCTGCACATTCACGGAAAAGCGACCTCTCAAGGGTGTGACCAGCGCTTTTTTGACTGTGGCGACAGGTCTGCCCCCGCGCTCAATGTCCATTGTATCCTTGACGCGCACGGCTTTTTCCTGAATTTCCGCAACAACGTTCCCTTGTGCGTCTCGAATTTTGAGATTGTCGCGCACCCGCAGCGCTTTGCCGTCCACTTTAAAGACGCGCTGGCCTGCGGCGTTTTCGATCCAAAAATCGTCGCCAATTGACGCCAGTTTCTCGGTCATTTTGTAACGCTGCGCGCCTCCCGCTGCCGCCGCCGGGGCGGCTTGCGGTTGTGCCGCCGCGCCCGAGACTGCCGATGCGGTGCCAACCACTACGGCTGTGGCGGCTGCGGCGCCCAGCAATCCGGGTCCACCGCGCCGTCCAACATCAACTCCTCCGGGACCACCCACGCCCCCCGGTCCGCCGATGCCACCGGGACCGCCCACTCCACCAGGCCCGCCCGGTCCTCGTCTACCACGCATAATAATACCCTCCTCGTGCTTGTCCGGACAATGGTCCGGCTCTGTTTTCAATGTCAGCTATCTGAGGTCCAAGTGATTCGCAGTCACTTTTTCTTGGCTGCCGCTTTCTTTTTTGCGGACGGTTTTTTTGCGGCAGCACGCTTTTTTGCGGCAGCTTGTTTGCGCCGGTCCGCCTCGAGCTCCTTTTCAACTTGTTTGACAACCTCGGGCGCGATCTGGGCGCGCTCAATCAGCGTGCCGCCTGCCTGTTTGATTGCCTTGCGGAGGTTCGCCACCCACAGATTCTCCCACAAAAACAGCACTGCTGCTGTATTCTTTTTCAACTTGCTCGCCGCAATTTCAAGGTCCTCTGTCGTGAACAAGCTCGACACGTGCTTGCCAATCGGCACAAATTCTTTGTACCCTTTGGGGTCCAGGTCATTCAGCTCGACGGTCCGCACCGTGCCGTCTTTATCTTTTTGGATAAAGACAATGTCCACAAAGCGAACAATTCCCAGGTTTGCAAGCTCCAGCAGTTCCGGAACAATCTTGCCTGTGAATTTGTTGCCCTTGAATTCAATCAGAGCATATTCCAATGGAAGATCCAACATGAGATTTCTCCTCTCTTTGCTTTCATCGTCAACGCGTAGCGGTTGACCAATTGTTTGGTTTTTTGCTTGTTTCAATTACCAAGACTGAACCACTTGTTGTAGATATCTTCGTATGTTCCATTATCATACACTTCAAGCAGCGCCTGATTGATTTGCTTGCGCAGCGGGCTTCCGGTTTTGACGGCAAAGCCGTATTTGAGGGGGCGAAAGATGGGTCCCACAACCTGGACGGTGCCTTTGCCTTTGGTCGCCGCCCACCACTGGAGTGTTGGCGCATCATAGACGATCGCCTGTACCTGGTCCGTCATAATGGCTTCGTACGCTTGATCGGCAGTGCTGACGGGAACAAATGGTATACCAAGATTGTTCAAATATTGTGCCGCCGAGGAATTTGGCGCAGTCGCAATGGTCTTGCCGGGCAAGTCGGACGGTCCGCGGATGTTCGAGGTCAGTTGTTGGACCGTCAGCGCCGAGGTCACGGTGGCGGTAAACTGCGCGATGAGGACGACGCCCATCAACCACATCGCGGCGACGATCAAGCGTTTGATGCCGTCTGGCAGATCGCGGTCGCCAAATTCGCCCGTGGCAAAAATCAATATGACGCCCCAAAGCCCTTCGCCGATGCCTCGAAAATAGCCGCGTTGAAAGGCAGGGTTTTCGCGACGTTCATGAAGCCAGAGCACGTGCGCCAACACAAACACAATCACGAATGCGACAAAGAAAAACTGCAAGAGCGCCGGTGAAAAAAATCCGGTCAGGAAATCCAGAATCGGGCGGGTGGGTTGTGGTTTGACCAGAATCTGAAGTCCCGAGTCAAAATAGCCGGCTGAAAAATCAACGGCAAGTTCGCGTTCGGGCGTCATTGCAAGCGCGGCGACGGCAACATCGGCTTGACCGTCTCGCACTGCCCGGATCAGCTCGTCATCTGTCTGGTAGTGGACCCACTCGGACTCGATATTCATTCGACGCGACAGTGCGTCCCACAATTCGGCAGTAAAACCCTCCGGCTCGCCCTCCTGTCCGATGATAAAGGGCAGAGTCTGACGTGTCGCGACCCGCAAGCGCTGCCCTTGTGCGGACGGAGATGCGTGCAACGGGAGCGCAGTGACGGCAAACAGCAGCGCAAACAGACCCAGTCCGAGCCAAACCGCAAAACGTTTAACCATAGCTATTATAATCCATCATCCGCTAATCTACTGCAACGGGACAAAAACAGCAAACTCGGATTCAAGCCTTCCACAACACAACCACCACTCTGCATCAAAATAGGGCGCGTTTTGACCAACGCTCCCTATTTCGTGAACTGCCCATCTCATCGCGACAGAATATGGATTTCTTTTGTCGGCGCCTTGAGGAATGGGATGAGGATTATCCCGCCACGCTGCGGGCTAATCCAGTGCTGCCTGCCTCTGCAGCGTCTGGCATGCAGGATTGCATTGAGAGGCAGGGCGGAATAGAACATTGGCGCGCGTTGCGCGTAAATGCTGCTCAGGGATTCTGTGCCGAGCCGGGCATGCCTGCCGGAATGCGGTCGCGGTTCGTATAGGCGGCGCTGCCGGTGCTGACCACATCGCAGACCACTGCCAGCCCCAGCCACAACCAGTCCAAGCCCTGAATGGGTCCGGGGGTTGCGAGCTGCAAAAAGAGATACATCAAGGTCGTGAACGGCAAAAAGAGAAAGCCGAGACACGCCAAGAGCCACGCGTCCCCAAACGCGGCATTCCACTGGACCGGACGGGCAATCCAAAACATCAAAAGCACGATGCGTGAAAAACCGCTGATGAGAGCATTCAGACAACCTGCGTTGCTACTGCGCATTTCTTTTGCCTCCTTTTGGCAAGACGTGCTGTATTTTTTTCAGCCCGCGACGTCACGAGCCGAGTTTTCAAGCGGCAGGTGTCTCTGCGTTGGTGTCTGTCGAAGCCGCATCTACAGCCGCGGCCGCTTGTTGGACTGCTTCTTCCGTCACCTCGTGCGTTTCCGGCTTGCCGCCCAATTCTGCCAGCTTGGCGCTCACGGCGGCAGCTTCGGAATCATCCGCCAGGACTCCAACCGCGGCCTTGCCGCCATCCAGCTCGCCGCTAATGCGCGCGAGGTCCTCTTTTGACATGCCCAGACCTTTGTGCATCAGCGTGCCGAGCACCCCGCCAATCACGGCGCCCCCGAGCAGCGAAAGACCACCCGTCAAGACGCCGGCGACCGCACCGAGCACGACTCCCGCGCCGGTGTGACGCGCGCCCAGCTTTTGAGTCTTGATTTTGCCCTTGTCATCCTTGACGAGAATGCCAATTGACCCCAACTTGATTTCCTTGCTTGCCTTGTCCCAGTTCTTGAGTTCGTTCACCGCATTGTCCGCCGCAGATTCTGTGGCAAAGAACGCAAGCACCAGTTGTTTATTTTTCCCCATTTGCCTTTTTCCTCCTGTAGGGTTTTACCCAATTAACAACGATTCTTCGGGATAACGAATCGGCGGCGCGGGCTGTGTTCGCGCCAACGCGAAAACAATTGTCAGTGCGCCGAGACGTCCCCAGATCATCATTCCCATAATGATGACCAGTCCGACCGGATTCAGCTCGGTTGTGAACGATAGAGCCAACCCCGTCGTTGAAAAAGCCGAGACGACCTCAAACAATGCCTGGTCAAGGGTGCCGTTTTCGGTTATCAACAGCAGCCACGTTGCGACGATGACGCTGGCTGCCGCAACCGTCAGGACAGCGGCGGCACGTCGCGGCAGTTCTGCCGGGAGTGTGCGCCCCTCGACGCGCGGTTCAGGATACCCCCGCGCATAACTCAAAAGTGAAATGAGCAGGACGAGCAGTGTTCCGGTTGTGATGCCGCCGCCCATCGAAGCTGCGCCGCTGCCGATAAACATCAAGACGATTATCAGGAATTGGCTCGCCGGTGTCAGTTGGTCCAAATCACCGAGGGCGAATCCCGCCGAGCGCGTCGAAATGGATTGAAACAGCGCATAAACTACGCGTTGTGCCGGATTTTCTATTTGTGCCAGCAAGCCACGCTCGCTGATGAGCAGTCCGGATGCGCCAACCAGCACAAGGACCAACGCGATGCCGATGCCGAGGCGCGAGTGCAAGGTGAGCCGCTTGTGAGGCCGCCAATGCGCCATTTCTGCCATCACAGGAAAGCCCAACCCTCCCAACATGATGATGATGCCCATGATCGCCAACGTGCCGAGATCGTGCGGCAGCCCGGTGGGATACTGTGGCAGTCCCGTAAACAAGTCAAAGCCCGCGTTGCAGAACGCCGAGACAGAATGAAAGAGCGCGTACCACAGCGCCGGTAAACCTTCCAGATTGTGCCGCCAATTGAGCCACAGCAGGAGCGTCCCCACTCCCTCGATGATGGCGATGGCAATCAACGTCCGTCGCAATATTGGCGCATAGGCGACGTGTTCGGGCAAGCCAAGTGAATCGCGAATCGCAAGCCGGTCCACCAGACCTACGCGGCGGCGCAAGAGGCGCAGCGTCAGGACGACCATGAACATGAAACCCACACCGCCCACCTGAATCTCGAACAGCAGAACCAACTGCCCGAACCACGTCAAATCGGCAGAGGGTGTGATAATGCTCAATCCGGTCACGCAGAGCGCCGATACCGATGTAAAGAGCGCCTGTTGAAAGGTCAGGGGGCCTTTGGCGCCCGCCGCGGGCAGCATCAAGAGTAGCGTCCCGATGACGATCAACATCAGCAATCCGCCGATGATTCGGACATACACCGGAACGCGGAAATAGGTCCTTGCGCGGGGTGAACGCTCGGTCTTGTTTGAACTGACGCGCGGACCCGCCTGCCTCATGCGCGTTCTGCCAACCGGTCCAAATCGGCAACCTTGCCAATGAGGACGAGTTGGTCGCCCTGCCTGTAGATCTCGTCCGCGGGTGGAGAGATGATGACCTCCTCGCCGCGCCGAATCGCGACCAACGTCAAACCAAACTCTATTCGCAAGTCAGCATCGCGCACCGTCTTGCCCACAAAATCGGCGGGCAGCTCAAGTTCGCTGATGGAATAACCCCGCCCCAGGGGCAGATAGTCGAGCAGACTGGGCATTGCCAGCCCCAGCGCAAGACGGCGTCCCGAATCGTATTCGGGCAGCACGATCTCGTCGGCGCCGATCTTGAGCAGAATCATTTTCTCGCGCTCATTTGCGGCGCTGCAGATCACCCGTTGAACACCGAGTGCTTTGAGGGCAAGCGTTGTCAAAATCTTGTCCTCGAAATCATTGCCAATGCTTACAATCACGATCGGATAGAGCCCGATATCTACCGCGCTCAGCGCGTCCTGGTCCGTGGCGTCAAGGGCGACGGTTTGGGTAATTTCATCCGCGAGCTCCTGGACGATCTGCATGTTCAGGTCAATGCCGAGGACGGTCAAGCCGCGCTCGGTCAATGCCTTTGCCACACTGGCGCCAAAACGTCCCAGACCGATCACTGCAAACTCGGAATTGACCTGCCGGTGAGCCATTGCTCAACAGTCTAGCCGGATTTCCGGCGTTGGCATCCCCCAACGCGGAGTACCTTGGGTGTATCTATGAAAGCGCGCCGTCAGAGGGACAGCCAAAAACCGCTCATTTGCGTAAAAGAGCTACCAGCGCGACGACTCCTACTCCGGCGAGGATGTACCACGGCGCATTTACGCCATACAAAATGGCGACGGCGACCAGCGCGGCTGCGACGACGATGGCGCGTTCAACCCCGACGAGCGGTTTGTCGTTTGTTGGTTTCTTGAGGTTTTTTTCGACGAGCGCCAGCCCCTCGGTCAGCACAAGAGGGCTCCGGTTCAAAATGTCAATGATTTCGGGCACAACCAGAAGATTCGATCGGAGTATTTTTGCGGGGTTGAATTCATCTATCAGCAGACGGCGAACATGTTGGCGCGAGGCCTGGACAATATCAATCCCGGGGACGATCACGTTGCCGACGCCTTCCACCGTGACGAGCGCCTTGACCATCAAAATGATCTCACTCGGATACTCGATGCGATATTGTCCCGCAAGCAAAATAGATTGCAGGATCACCTGCGCCAGTGAAAAATCCTTGAAACTCGGCGAACGCAAAAAGCGAGCGTAAAGCCCCGAAACCGCCCGCTGAAAACCTTCTACATCGCTGTTCTGGACCGGCAGTGACAGGGAGGCGAGATAGCGAGCTGCATTTTCCGGCTCGTTCATCACGAGCGAATAGAAATAGTAAAAGAGACGTCTCTTGGTCTCGTGTTCGAAACGCCCTACCATTCCCAGGTCAATAAAACCGACACTCGCATCCTTGAAGATTATAAGATTTCCCGGATGCAGGTCGGCGTGGAAAAAACCATCGCGGAAAATCATTTGAATAATCGCGCCAATCCCCAACTGCACGACTTTGTTCTTTTCCTGCGGTGTCAGGACTGCCGCCGCCCGCGCGTCCGGTTTGATCCCTCGAAAATATTCCATGCACAATACGTCGCGGTTGCTGTATTCGCGATAGATCTTGGGAAAATGGATCTCGGGCTGGGACTTGAAATTTGCGGCAAACGCCTCGGCGTTGTCTGCCTCAAAACGCAGGTCTACTTCATGCAGTGTGTAGCGACAAAATTCATCAATCAGGCGTTTGGGTTGATAGCGCGCGAGGAAAATCTGCAAAAACCGGCCAAATAAGCCAAGCAATCGCGTGTCGGTCTCGACGGTTCGGCGGACGCCGGGTTTCAGGACCTTGAGCGCCACGCGTTCGCCGGACACGAGCCGCGCCCGGTGCGTTTGGGCAAGCGAAGCCGAGCCGAGAGGTTTGGGGTCTATCCAACGGAAAAGCGTATCGAGGGGGCGCTTGAGATCAGCGAGGACCAGCTCTTGAAAGCGCTCGATCGGCACGGCGGGAAGTCGGTCGAGCAGATTTTTGAGTTCATTCGTGATCGAACTTGGCAGCAGATCTTCGCGGAGACTGAGGATTTGACCGAGTTTGATATAGGTTGGTCCCAGCTGCTCCAGCCGCAACCGAAACTGTACCGGAAACGGTTTGTAGATGATTTTTTTGTCGAGAAAGGGGCGCAGCAAGAAAAGCCAGAAACGCAAAAACAGCAAGGGGAGGCGATTTGCCTGACCCCTTGCTTTTTGATCTGTCAGATAGACATTGATGCCACCCAGCAACAAACCAAGGAGCTGCCCGAAGGTGATGAAAAAGCGGCTGACCAACCCCGCCGGGCGCTGCTCTCGAAAGAGTTCAAACTCCGAACCGGTGGCATGCGACGCGTGCTCGTTTGGCACTAGAGACCCGTAAAGAGAGTAGGGTCAAGCCGCGGGAACCATAACCCGCTGACTCAACCGGTCCTGTATGTCCTCGGTAATTCGTCGGCTGTATGTTATCAGCAGCTCGTTATCTTGCAGCATTGCCTCCGAATCCGCAAGGCATTGTGCCATCGCAGCGTGAGAGATTTTTATTTGGTGCTCGCTTGTGAAAAGGGCATCTCGTCGCCGGGCTGCCAATAAAACCGTCTGGTAGGCGGGCAAGAGGCACAAAAGCGCGGCGCGCCGATACCCCGTTGCCGCAAGAGGCAGGGTTACTACGTATTCGGTCGCCATCCCCAAGTCGGAGAGCAGGTCGTCAAGCACCATTTCGGTCCAGCTCGGTGCGGCGCCGCAAAGCGCAAGCGGGCTATAGTCAGCCAACTGCAGCCAGCTGTCCGGCAAATATGAAACCTGCCGTTCGAGGTCTTGAACAAAATCTTTGATGATGTTTGTTTTTTGCAGGGCGCGCCCGCAAGCTTCTGCGCGTGCGCGCAGGGGGCGCGCAACCTCTTCGGGAAAATCGTACTGAACTATGACAAGCTCGGTGACAAGATGCCCGACCGTCCCCGCCACATAATAACAATACCGGTCATATGCGTCTTTCGATTCCAGAATCTGATGTCCGTTCCGATGGATCATTGCGTACGGGTGCGCCGAGTCGCTCTGCTGTTTCATGCCCTCTGTCATAATTCCCACCCAGAACCGCGTGGTTGCCTGCGTTGCAGGAGGCATTGCGGCAAAAATTTGCCACAATTCAAGCCCTCCGTTGAGGTTCATCATGTCCCGCTCCCGTTCGGTCAGGGCGGGCCAGTCCTCGCGGGTCCAAGTTGCCAGGATCTCGACTGCGTTTTCAGGCGCGCCCAGCAAACGCGAAAATTCGGCAAAACGTTGAAATTTCCACTCGGCATCCTGTCCGGAATCCTCGATATTGTCAACGACCCGACAAATCAGGTAGGCGGTCGCCAGGTAATGCTGCAAGGGTGTTTCGAGAAATGGCACGACGAGCGCAAAAGAGCGCGAGACGTCCTGCAATTTCTGTTGGAGATAACTCTGTTGGTGCGCCGTTGGTATGAATGAATCAATCGGTTGCATCAATTCTTTGTCCCTGCCTGTCCCGAAGCCGTATCTGCGCGGTCAGTTTCGAACTTGGCGATATCCCAGCTATAGACCACAAACGTATCCGCCATTTTGTCGTGCCATGCCTGGCGTCTGCCGTCCACAAAAACCCAGAGATAACCAAGGAAAAAAGCAATGGCAGAGATATAATAACCAACAAAGCGAACGATGGCGCGTCCCCAGCCCAACGGGGTCTTGTTTGTGCGAATAACGCGCAGCCCAAGAACTTGTTTGCCGGGTGTCGCTCCCACGAGCACCCAAGAAAGGATGAAATAGCCGGGAACAAAGAGAAAAACGGATATGGTTGAAATTGCGATGATGATGATTTGGATGACGCCCAGGATGCTGGTCGCGGGATTGTCAATTGATAAAGTCTGCGTATCAAACCCAAAAAAACTCAAAAGCAAACTTACAAGCGCGGCAAAGATGATGCTGCCTGCGGTCACCAGGAGCACGTCCAGCACGAACGCCGCCGCGCGACTCACAAAACCGGCTTGATGGAGCGGCATCGCTGCAACCGCTGCCAGAGTGGGCGTTGTTCTCATCATCTGGAATGTGCTCGCGTCTCGATCCACAAGTTTTGTCATCTCCGGCTAACCTCGCCGCAGCAGGCGACGGATGCGAACCTCCCATTTCGAGTCCGACTCGTATGTTCGCTCGCGCAAAACCTCCATCAATTCTTGCGCCATGCCCATGCTTTGCTGGGTAACGAGATCGCGCACCTCCGGTTTGGTCGCCAGGACGCCGATTACGTGGTCGAACGCTTCATCCTCACCGTCAAACGCTGCCTCGCGCGCCATCGCACGCCCACGCTGCTCTGTCGCGCGCCCAAGGTCAATCCAGCGTTCGACGATGGTTGCGCCATGCGCCGCGTAGCGGTCATAGCGACGCTGTAGGGGTCGTCCGAAGCGACTGTTTGACACGGGACTGAGAATTTGCGACATCAGACCATATGCCGAGTCGGACGCGCGTACCGCAGCCGCCAAAGTTCTTTGCGCCGCTCCCGGCGCAGTCGAGAGTAACCCGATGAGCGCATAGCGCAGTCGTTCCTCCTCGGTCTCGTGAGGAGATTCTGAATAGATTTTTTTGCCGCGAGCGTCAATGTTGGCTTGCCAACGATCCAAACGGCGCGCAAATTGTTCGCTGCCTTCTGTCGCGCTCCCCAGGAGCAGACTCGCCAGCATCTCGAGGGTGTATCGTTCCGGCGCAGGTCCCTCGATCACAATTCGCACCGCGCCGTTGCGCTGTTCGCGGTCGCGTGCCCAATCTTGTTCGGGTTCCATCCATTCCTCAGGACTCGAATCAACAGGCATTGTTCCTCCTTGCCATGACCATCAACGCGAATGTCGGAATTTTCGGGAACAACAAATAAACCCCCTTTCATCTTGACGGTGGGGTATGCCCATTCAAATTGCGCGCCGGGTGCGGCAAGAGAACTATGGTTTCGAAGATGGTTTGGGCGGGGTGGGGATCGCCGATTCAGCTTTTTCTTTGGTGAGTTGGTCCACTTTGGCGGACAGCGCGGCGATTTGATCGTGCAGTCCCTGAATATCGGCTTTGGAGGGCAACTCTGCTGCATCCCGAACGGAACCGGTCAAATCACGCACACCGCTGCGCGAGAATTTGGGTCCCTTGGCGCGCAACTTGTCCATGCGGAGGCGAGCTTGTTTTTGGCTCTTTTCGCCCCGTTCGACCATTTTCTTGAGCATGCCCTCGACGGCATCTTGAGCCAGCGCTACGCCGCCAATCGAAGCAAGCACCAGCTTGCTCGCCGCCTCTGTGAGCGGACGTTCATTTTCTGCCGGTATGGACGTTTGGTCTGCCGGGATTGGGTTTTCAATTGCCATGTTTTTTCTCCTGAATGAATTTGCAGCCGATAGTGCAACAACATGATGAAATTGCCGAGTCAGGTGATGGCACGCGAGTTACAAAATTCGACGCTCAACGCCGCAATCTCATGTTGTTGCACTAATAGAGTGTATCGCTCGTCAACCGGTTTGAGCAGGTCTGTGCTGCCAAACTTGGATTATAGCATGCTTTGGCGGGAAGGTGTGCGACACGTTTTTGAATGATAAGCAACGAACGCTGTTTCGTTCCCTACCCGGCACGCTGCGGCGAGCGCGCCCTACTCGCAATCAAGATGGGGCGCACATCCCTGACGGGGACGGGTTGCGCCGCCGCCAATTATCCAATATATGCCGATTTACGGCGTTGGCATCCCCCATCGTGGAGTACATTGGGTGTATACAAGCGAATATTCAGCGGTTTGGAATTTGCGATTGTGCCTTGAACTTGTTTTGGCATAGCTTTATACTGTCGCCAGGCAGCAAAGATTGCCCGGGTCCGCCGGATGGTGCGTACTGATGCGCTCAGGACACACCATTTCTTTTTGTTACAGCGGGTTGTCGAAAATGCCCTTTATTGAGGATGCCGGGGTTTTTGCAAGCTGTCCGGACCGGCAAATTGAATCGGACGACAGAACAAGACGGGGGCGGGGAAAGAAAAAGCCCTGAGCTTATGCCAACCCAAAAAATGAAATCTGCCGCAAACGCCGTCTCTGCCGAACAGGCGCGTCTGAATGATGCGGATCGTGGGGTCGCCGCGTGGAAACGATGGGGACCTTATCTCAGCGAGCGCGCGTGGGGCACGGTGCGCGAAGATTACTCGGCAGACGGCGACGCCTGGAACTATTTTCCACATGACCACGCGCGTTCGCGCGCCTATCGTTGGAGTGAAGATGGCATGGGTGGCATTTGCGACGAGCATCAGCGCATTTGTTTCGCCCTCGCCCTGTGGAATGGCAAGGACCCGATCCTCAAAGAGCGCGCTTTCGGACTGACCGGCTCGCAGAGCAATCACGGCGAAGACGTCAAAGAATATTACTATTATCTTGATTCCACGCCCACGCACTCGTACATGAAATATCTGTACAAGTATCCGCAGGCGGAATATCCTTATGCGGACTTGATTGCCGAGAGCAGCCGTCGCGGTAAATCGGACCCCGAATACGAATTGATTGACACGGGCGTTTTCGACGGGTCACGTTACTTTGATGTGTTTGTCGAGTATGCCAAAGCCGCGCCCGACGACATCCTGATCGAAATCACGGCATACAATCGCGGTCCCGAGACCGCGCGCTTGGATTTGCTACCAACGGTCTGGTTTCGCAACATGTGGAGCTGGGACGACGCGAACCCCAAGCCCGTCCTCGCGCTGGCAAACAAGAGCGCGCCGCACATCCGACTCGTGCATGATATATACGGGACCATGTTTCTGTATTTCGAGCCGACGGCGGTGACGCTGTTTACCGAGAACGAAACGAATGTCGAGCGTCTCTATGGCGGAGTAAACGCGACGCCGTATGTCAAGGACGCGTTTCATGAATATCTGGTCTGGCACAAGACGCAAGCTGTAAATCCTGCCCATCGCGGGACCAAAGCTGCGCCGTATTATTCGCTGCAAATCGGCGCGGGCGAATCGGCGCGCGTCCGCTTGCGTTTTGCAAATAACGCGCTCCAAGACCCGCTGGGCGCGGAATTTGAAACCGTCTTGACGGCGCGCCGACGCGAGGCGGACGAGTTTTATACGGGGGTGATCCCCGGCTCGCTCTCGGAGGACGAGGCGCGCGTCATGCGCCAGGCGCTTGGCGGTTTGTTGTGGTCGAAACAGTATTATCACTATAACGTCCGCCGGTGGCTGCAAGGCGACCCAAAACAACCGCCGCCGCCCGCGGAACGCTGGTTCGGGCGCAACAGGGGTTGGCAGCACCTGTATAACGCCGATGTCATTTCGATGCCGGACAAGTGGGAGTTTCCGTGGTATGCGTCGTGGGACCTTGCATTCCACTGTGTGGCGCTGGCGCTCGTGGACATTGAATTCGCCAAGGAGCAGCTGTTGTTGATGCTGCGCGAGTGGTATACGAGCCCGAATGGACAGATTCCCGCGTGCGAGTGGGATTTCGACGACGTCAACCCGCCCGTGCATGCCTGGGCTGCCCAACGGATCATCGAATTCGAATCTTTGAAAACGGGCAAGCCGGACCTGCCCTGGTTGGAAGAGCTATTTCAGAAACTCTTGCTCAACTTTACCTGGTGGGTCAACCGCAAGGATGTCGAGTCAAACAACTTGTTTCAGGGCGGCTTTCTGGGGTTGGACAATATCGGGGCATTTGACCGCAATATGAAATTGCCGCCGGGCGTCATCCTCGAACAATCGGATGGCACGAGTTGGATGGCAACCTTTTCCATGCGGATGCTGGCGCTTGCCTTGATACTTGCGGAAACGAACCCGATCTATCAGGGCATGGCGACGAAATTTGTCGAGCACGCGCTCTTGATCGCCGGCGCCATGAACAACGAAACTGACAGCAGTTTGTGGGATGAAAAGGACGGATTTTTTTACGACCATCTTCGGTTCAAGGATGGCGAGCATATTGCGGTTCCGACGCGCACCATGGTTGGGTTTGTCCCTCTGTTTGCCGTCGTGAGCACCTTTTCAAAATTTCTCGCCGATTTTCCCGAATTTCAGAAACGGCTTCGCTGGTTCACCGAGCATCGCCCCGATCTTGCGGACAAGATTACGTTTTTGACGGCGCAGAGTGAGGGCAACCGGGTGCTTCTTGCGGTGGTCAAGCCCGAACAGCTGCGGCGCTTGCTTGGGTATATGCTCGACGAGAACGAGTTTCTTTCGCCCTATGGGCTGCGTAGTGTTTCCAAAATCTACGACCGGCACCCATTTATGGCGGACGTGCTGGGGTATCATCTCCAATTGAATTATGCTCCCGGCGAGTCCACCGACAATCTGTTTGGCGGCAATTCCAATTGGCGCGGTCCCATCTGGTTTTCGCTCAATTATCTCGTGATCGAGAGTTTGTTGCTCTTTCATCGTTATTTTCAAGATGATTTCAAGGTGGAATGTCCGACGGGGTCGGGGCAAATGATGACCCTGGGCGAGGTGGCAAACGAACTGCTGCGGCGGCTCGTGCGGATTTTTGTGCGCGACGAATCGGGGAGACGCGCCGTGTTTAATGATTACGATCGTTTGCAAAACGACCCGCATTGGAAGGACTATATACTGTTTCACGAATATTTTCATGGCGACAATGGTTCGGGGCGCGGCGCGAGCCATCAAACGGGTTGGACCGGCTTGATCGCCAAAGTGCTCGAGCATGTCGGCGAGAGTCGCCAAAATATAGAGTTTGACAGCAACGCTTTGTATGTTGACGATTTTAATCAAAAAGACAAAGTAACGTCGTCGGCGTCAAAAACATGAAAAAAGAGAAAATCAAACAACGCTGCGGGTGGAGCGTGAGCGATCCACTCTACATCCAATATCACGACGAGGAATGGGGTGTGCCGCTGCATGACGAACAGCAGTTATTCGAGTTTCTTGTGTTGGAAGGAATGCAAGCGGGGCTTAGTTGGCTCACGATTCTCCGCAAACGCGAAAATTTTCGTAAAGCGTTTGACAATTTTGATGTGAACAAGGTCGCGCATTACAAGGAACACAAAATCAATGCGTTAATGCAGGATGCGGGCATCATTCGCAATCGCCAGAAAATTCTCGCGACGGTTGGCAATGCGCGCGCGTTCCTTCAGGCGCAAGCCGAGTTTGGCAGTTTTGACAAGTACATTTGGGGATTCGTGAACGGCAAGCCGATTCGCAACGAATGGCAAACGTTAAATGAGATTCCCGCGAAAACGCCTTTGAGCGAAACAATCAGCCGGGACCTGCTCAAGCGGGGATTTCGGTTTGTGGGACCGACCATCGTCTATGCCCACATGCAGGCGACGGGGATGGTGAATGACCATGTGGTTGATTGTTTCCGTTACAGCCAGGTTGCGCGGCACAGATAGTCGCGAGCGCCTTGTTGAAATCAGTTGGGCTATTCCCCTTGGAGCAGGTTCCAGCCCCAGTACCAATCGGGATTGTGTCGGATGCGGGCGTCCAGTTCGCCAACCACACGCGTGAGCAAGGATGCCGTCAGCGCGTCCCGCGTCAGGTCCGGGGAGAATGGCAGGGGCGGACCGATTTCCAATAACCAGCCGCCGTTGGGCGCGGGTGTGCAATAGAGCGGCAGCAGGGGTGCGTCCGCAAGTCGCGCCAGACTTGCAATCCCCGTTGCAAAACGAACGCGCTTGCCCAAAAAGGGCAAGGTGAGATGTTTTTGCCCAGCCCGCCCGTCAACCGCCACGCACAGGATGGCGTTCTGCGCCAGTCGCTGTGCAAGATTCCGTGTGAATCCCAGTCCCCGGTCTTGATCAAGATAAATCGTGTCGTGAACGATGCTGCGGGTGCGCCGGTCAAAATACGGCAGAATGACGCGCTCCAGCAGTCGGCTCATGCCGCGCCCTCCCGCCCCCAACCCTCCCGCGTGCAGGCGCGCGTGTATCTGGGTCACAGCAAAACCGTTTGCCTTCAAGATATGCTTGCTGATGACGCGCTTGCCGAACGAACCGCTCTCCCACAAGATTGCCCCGCGGTTTTGCGCCAGTGCAGTCCACAAATGTTCCGCCCCGATGATCTGCGCGTGCGCGGCGAGAGCGCGCGAGTCCTCGTGCGACCAGTCCAGGACCTCTTGCCAAAAAGCGTGAAACACATTGCGCGTAATTTGTTCTATCTGTGCGGGCGCCATTGACTCGGGCAAGGCGCATTGCAAATTGGTTATGATGTGTTGGCGTTTGTGCTGCGAGAGATGAAAAGCTGAAACTGCGAGCGTCGAGACGATCAGGCGCTGCAAGCGGTCGCTTTGGACCCTGCGCGCTATCTCAATCAAGGCAACTATGCAAAGCAAATAGAGATCAAACCCCTGGACCGGTGGCATCGCGGGATGCATTATAATGGATTTACCCATGCCGACCGTTCGCCTGTATACCGATACAAGCGCCCTTGAGACGCTTGACGTGCATTGGCGGCAACTGGTCGAGCGGACGAGCGGCGTCACGGTTTTTCAGACCCCGGAATGGGCATTGGGATGGCTGCGCGCCTGCGAGCGGCGTGTGCTGCCCTTTGCGATAGCTCATTGGGCGGGGGAGCAATTGGTCGGTCTTGCCCCACTGTATATCGAGACGACGTGGGGCGTGCGCGTGGTGCGGTTTATGGGCGGCGAGCACAACGACAGCAACTGTCTCCTTGCCGAACCGGCTGAGGCATCGCAACTGCACGCGCTGGTCTTGCAAGCGTTCGGTCAACATGCCGACAAATGGGATGTGTTGCAGTTGAGAGGGTTGGATGAGGACGAGATTTGGGCGCAGCACATCCGATGTCAAATGCCCGCGGCGCGGCTCTTGCGACAGAGACCCTGCCCGGTGCCGACAATAACCCTGCCGGATACATGGCAAGATTACTGGTCAGGACTCTCGGCTCGTCGGCGCAAGAGCTTGCGACTTGCGCGACGGCGGTTAGAGGCGCACGGAGAGGTGACTTGCCGGATACTGACTGAACCGGGCGCACTGGCTGAGGCGCCCCCTCAATTTTTTGCGGCGCGCATGGACAACTGGCGCGCGCGCAAACAGCTGCACCGCATGGTTGCGGTTCAGCGCAATCCCGGCTATTGGAGCACGCTCACCGATATTTGTCTGAAACTCGCGGCACGCGGCTGCGTGTGGCTAGCTTGTTTGCAAGTAGACCGAATCGCTGTCGCCTGGGATCTGGCATTCGTCACGAACGGTATCGTCGCGGACTATTTGACGACGTATGATTTGCGCCTTGGCTGTGCGAGTCCGGGCCAATTGGTCACAATCGAGCTCATTCGGTGGGCAATCGAGCAGGGCGCGCACAGTTTCGTCATGGGACGCGGAGCACAACCCTACAAATATTGGTTTGGCGCCGCGCCGCGCATGACAGAAAACCTGCTGCTTGCTGCTAACCGTCCGCGCGGGCGGGCGTATGTACACTTGCAGGCAATGCAAGAAGATGCGCTGGAAATGGCGCGCGCCTGGCGAACGCAAATCAAGTAGAACGGATAACGACATGGAAAAAATTATCGAACGAGAACATACGGATTCCAAAACTTTTTCTGATTTTGGCGCGGATAAACCGCCGATTGAGCGGGACGCGCGCGGCGTTTGGCACGTGCGCGGATATGTCCAAGCCAAAACGATCCTGCTGGGTGAGACTCTGCAGGCGGGATTTAGCTCAGAGCTGGCGCGGCAGATGCCGGTGCGAATCACCTCACCCGTGCTCTTTCAAGACGGACCGGAACATCGAGAGCAGCGGTCGCAGATCGCCAAGTTCTTTACGCCCACGGCGACACAGCAGCAGCATCTGCCGGTGATGGAAAAATATGCTGACCGGCTGATTGCCGAGTTTATCAACCGGCGCGGCGGTGACTTGAACAAGGTGACGGCGCAAATGGCGCTGGCGGTGGCAGGGGATGTGGTGGGGCTTACCAACAGCGACCGCCTCAAAATGGCAAACCGACTCAACGCGATTCTGCACGGGGATATGAACTTTGGCATGTCAAGCCCCAAACAGGTGTGGAGCTATCTCAAGGTCCAGTGGAACATGTTATGGTTCTATCTCAAGGATGTGCGCCCCGCGATTCGAGCGCGCAAGCGCGCCCCACAACAGGATGTGATCTCACACCTCATATCGAAAGGACGCACTGGACCCGAGATCTTGATCGAATGTATCACCTATGGCGCGGCGGGGATGGCGACCACGCAAGAGTTTATTTGTCTTGCCGCCTGGCAGATGCTGCAGAATGAGGAATTGAAAAACGAGTATCTGCAGGGCGATCAGGAGACACGCTATCATGTCTTGCACGAATTACTGCGGCTCGATCCCGTCGTCGCCCATTTGCTGCGGCGCGCCAAAGCGGACCTGATGGTCGGCAGTGCGGGCACTCAAGTGACGATTCCGGCGGGCGCGCTGATTGACTTGCACTTGAACGAAGTCAATGCGGATGCGCGCGCCGCGGGGGCGGAACCTCTCAAAATAAACCCACATCGCTCGATGGAAAAAGGGATTCCGCGCTCGGTGATGGGTTTTGGCGGGGGACCTCACCGTTGTGTCGGCGAATTTGTCGCGCTGGCGGAATCGGATGTGTTCCTTCAGCGACTGTTGCGCGTCCAGGGTCTGAAAATCGAACGAGAGCCGGATGTGCTGCGGAATGAAAATATCAAAGGGTTCGAGCTGCGCAATTTTATGTTGACAATTGATTAGGACGGCGGCGCGGACGCCCGAATCCGAACGACAACAAAAAGGACGGCGGAATTACTCCGCCGTCCTCTGTATGGGCAAGGGCGACCCTCAAATCGTAAGAATCTTTTTTTTGGAGGGCACACACAGCATATTGGGATTCCAGACGGCCAACGGCTCGGCGCGGAATTGATTCTTGGTTTGGACATTGATCTGGAATGGGACGACAGTTATCTTGTAGCAGACCAGGTGCGCTTTCGGGTGCAAGATCGGAAAGGTATTTGCGCCGTGCACTTTGAGCGCCGGATTGCAGAGCATAATGGGTCTGCCCACCGCCAAATTGCCTGCGCGTTGAAACTGGTCTTTTAATGACACCACCGCCAGTGCCGATTCGCCTTTGACGCGGTAGCATTTGAAATGGTCCAAGTCTGTGGGCGCCTCGTGGTTGTTTTTCTGGGTCGGCACGGCAACCGCCTTGGCAGGACCAAAGACTTTGAGCACGCGCGTGCCAAATTGATGTCTGACCTCGACTTTCAGGATCCTGGCAGTGGGCGCTCCGATTTCATAGAGCATTAAATGCGCGTTGCGGTCAATGATGTCAGAGATATTATCCCCGTGGCGTTTTTTCGCGGGATTGCACAGGTGCGTGGGCGGTCCGACGAGATGGGGAATCACGGCAGTGGTAAATTGGTCTTGCAAGCCGATTTGTTTGTCAACAGGCGTGCTGTTGGTTTGGTAGCACCAAAAGTGGTCGAGGATCCGAGCGTCGGGGGCGTTGAGCGCGGTTGCCGCGGCGTCCCGAGTGCGGACCGCAGCGTTGGTTTCGCTGGCAGTCAGCGCCAGCGTAAACCCTCCCAGAACAAGCGCAAGACAGATAAAAAACAGAGCGCGGAGACGATTCATGCTATTCCTCCTTTGAATCTGGGACCGGGTATTGTCCGTAAATGTTCGGACTCGAACGCGGCGCGCCCTCCCCACGTCGTGCTCGTGGCGCCATTATACGCCTATCAACCGATGAATTTCAAGCGTGAGAAAAATGGCGGGCATTGGACAGAAAGGGGCTGGTAAATGGGCGCGGCAAGCTTTATACTATGGCAAGGATAGATCACGAGAGAGGGATGCGAATGAGCAGGCGTGAATCTTTTTCATTGGTGGACGCGGCTTGGCTGCACATGGACGAACCGGTCAGTATGGCAATGATTATCGGCGTCATCATGTTTCGGGACCCGATCGATTTTGCGACACTGCAAGATTTGATCCAAGACCGTCTGCTGCGTGTGCCGCGTTTCACTCAACGGGTGCGCGAACCTCGTTTCGGCGTCGGAATCCCGGAATGGGAGCCCGACCCACATTTCGACCTGGACGCGCATCTGCACCACATTGGTCTGCCACCCCCGCATGATCAGAGCGCACTGCATCAGCTGGTTGGCGACCTCATGTCCACACCGCTTGATTTCACAAAGCCGCTGTGGCAGTTTCACCTCGTTGATGGATACGACGGCGGGTGTGCTTTGATTTGTCGGGTGCATCATTCGATGGGCGACGGTCTTGCGCTGGTGCAGGTCTTGCTCTCGTTGGCGGATGATGCGGCGCCGGTGGAGCAAGGACCCGCGACGCGCGAAAACGGCGCGCGCAAAAACGGCGGTATGCGAGGGCAGGCGACAAAACTCGCGCGCACGGGAACAAAATACGCAGAGCAGGCGATTGGGCTGGTGACGGATGCCGAGAAATTGCGTGACGCGGCACGGCTGGGCGCAAGCGGGACGATGGCGTTGGGCAAGTTGTTGTTGACTCTGCCCGATGAACCTTCATTGTTCAAGGGCGCGGTCGGCGTAGTCAAACGCGCGGCGTGGTCACAGCCCCTGCCGCTCGCCGATGTCAAATACGTTTCGAAAGCGTTGGGCGCGACGATCAATGATGTTTTGATTTCTTGCGTTACCGGCGCGATGCGGCGTTACCTGGAAGGACGCGGACAGGACACGGATGGTCTGAATCTGCGCGCGATGGTCCCCGTGAACTTGCGCGCACCCACCGAGCTGGATTTGGACGATTTGGGCAACCGGTTTGGGTTGGTCTTTTTGGATTTGCCTGTGGGCATTCAAGACCCCCTCAAGCGCATCGCGGTCCTCAAGCGCCGTATGGATGCGATCAAACGCACGCCTGAAGCGGCGGTCGCGTTTGGAATCCTGGGCTTGATTGGCGCAACGCCGACCGGTGTAGAGCGAATCATCAATCGCATTTTTGGAATGAAAGCGACTGCGGTGATGACTAACGTGCCCGGTCCGCGCGAGCCAATTTATCTGATGGGCAACCCGATTCGTGGGATCATGTTCTGGGTGCCGACGCCGGCGCGTCTTGGCTTGGGAGTCAGCATCATCAGCTACGCGGGCGAGGTGATTGTAGGGGTAGGGACGGACGCGCGCCTTGTGCCTGATCCGGATGAAATTGTTCAAGCGTTTCTCAAAGAATTTGACGCGCTGGACCGGATCGCGGTTGCCCGGGTAAAAGCGTTCAAGAAAAAACAAGCGGCGAACAAGACCGCCAAAACCAAATCACGCAAGACTGTCGCATCAAAATAACAGGACGCCCGGAACAGTTACACAAGGAAACAAATATTGAACAAGAGCGGACCGTAGGCGCCGCTCTTTTGTTCATCCGGCTTGTCTGATCTTGTGAAAAACGACATCGTGCGGCACGCTGTTGGGTGGTAGGGAACGAACGCTGTTTCGTTCCCCGCGTGGCACGCTGCGGCGAGCACGCTCGCCGCAGCGAGAGTTGTCTTGGAAATCAGCGCGCGCAGACGTAAAATGGGGCAGTGAATCTATCTCTGAACGAAAGTTGAGAACGCTATCGCGCAAGCTGCCGTTTTTCACAACCTCATCCGGGCGCAAGCAGCTATCCAGAGATAGTTTCCGGGGGCAGAGGAGACCCAGCATGGAAAAATACCGTATCAAACCTGGCGCCAATGTGAATTTGGACGAGTTCGACGCCGACGACAAGAGCGAATTCGACGGCGACAAAGCAGAGGCAAAAGACGCATTAAAGGAAATCGCCAAGGACCTGGATGACCTTCAGGAGCGACTTTATGCCGAAGGCAAGCACGCGGTCTTGTTTGTGATTCAAGCGATGGATACGGGCGGCAAAGATGGGACGATTCGCAGCGTCTTTGGCGACCTGAATCCTGCGGGCTGTCGTGTCGAAGCATTTAAAGCGCCCACGTCCAACGAACTGGCGCACGATTATTTATGGCGGATCCATCAGGCAACGCCCCGGCGCGGCATGATCGGGGTGTTTAATCGGAGTCATTATGAGGATGTGCTGGTTGTGCGGGTGCACAACCTGACGCCGAAAGAGGTCTGGAGCAAGCGCTATGACCAGATCAATGCGTTTGAACGGATGCTGACCGAAGAGGGGACGACCATCGTCAAGTTCTATTTGCACATCAGCAAAGAGGAACAAAAGAAACGATTGGAAGAACGCATCGAGGACCCGACCAAGCGCTGGAAATTTAATCCCAAGGACCTGGACGAGCGCAAGCTGTGGGGCGAATACCAAGATGCATTCAAAGATGTCTTGAGCAAGACGAGCACCGCCTATGCCCCGTGGTATGTCATTCCCGCGAACCGCAACTGGTATCGCAACATTGTCGTTGCGCGCATCGTGCAGGACACGCTCAGGGATTTGAACCCGCAATTTCCCGAATCGGACCTGGATTTTAGCAATATTGTGATCGAGTGACCCGCGTCTGCGACCTCACTACCGAAAGGAAATTGTGGCGAGCGGCTTTAATTGACACCCCATTTTGAGGATGCTAGAATGAGCCGCTCTGCATGATAAATAAGTCAGGTGACAGCGCGCGGGTTGAACAACTCGACACTCTGCCCCGCAATCTCGTATTGTTGCGCTACTGATGCCTGTCGCTGTCCCTCGCTGCAGGTGGGAGCGAGTCTATTCCTATGACAAATTCAACCTTTTCTCAACCAAAATCCAAAACCAAACCCAAATATCAAGCCAAATACCTTGTTGGCGCGGGCATTATTCTTGCGGTCATTGTCGGGCTGATCGCCTTTGGTCTCACACAAACGGGTCAATGGGCAGTTAATCTGGCAGAACTGAGCGCCAAGGGCGATGCGGCGATTGGGCAAGGCGTGCGCGTGACCGGGCAATTGGAGGCAAATTCCGTTTCCAAGGATGTCAAGGCGAACAAGATCGCGTTTGTGCTCACCGATGGGGTGAATCGCCTGCCCGTTTCTTATCGCGGCGTGGTGCCTGACACATTTGACCGCGCGGTCGAAATCGTCGCCGAAGGGAAATTGAACGCGGATGGCTCGTTCACCGCGACAAATGTGCTTGCCAAGTGTCCCAGCAAATACGACGAGTCGAAATTGGAATGGTATGATTCGAACGCCAGCGGTAATATAAACTACGGGCAGTAACGGACAAGTTGCGGGTTACAAGTTTCTGGCGACCTGTAACCTGCGGCTTGCAACTTGATTATGGTCGTAACTCTTGGCTCTATTGCCTTGACCGTCTCGTTTGTGGTCGCCCTGTATAGCGTGGTTGCAGGGTTTATTGGCGGGCGCAAGCGTATACAGGAACTGACAGATAGCGCGCGCAACGGCGTCATCGTCTTTGGCGCGCTGGTTACGGTGGCGATGATTGCGATCGCTTTTTCGCTGTTGACGCGCGATTTTTCACTCGTGCTCGTGGCGAATCATACTTCGCGCGATCTGCCGATTTTTCCCTATTCGTTGACCGCGCTGTGGGGCGGGCAGTCCGGGTCACTGCTTTTTTGGTCGTGGGTGCTTGCCATCTATGGGCTTGTGGTGGTGCTGAAAAAATGGGAGAGCAACCAAGACCTCATGCCGTATGTGGTCGCGGTGTTGATGGTGATTCAAACGTTTTTTGCATTTTTGCTCGCTTTTATCACCTCACCATTTGAGCGGATGCAAGTCGTGCCGCCGGATGGCGCGGGATTGAATCCACTGCTGCAGCATCCCCTCATGTCGGTTCACCCCCCCCTGTTGTATCTCGGCTATGTGGGTTTTGCGATTCCGTTTTGTTTTGCGATGGCGGCGCTATTGTCGGGCCGGCTGAATGATTCATGGATCCGCGCCACACGACGCTGGACGCTGGTGCCCTGGATGTTTTTGTTTATCGGTCTGCTCGTCGGTGGGCGCTGGGCGTATGACGTGTTGGGGTGGGGCGGATACTGGGGCTGGGACCCGGTCGAGAACGCGGCGTTGATGCCCTGGCTCGCCGGGACAGCATTCTTGCACTCGGTCATGGTGCAGGAGCGCAAAGGCATGCTCAAGGTGTGGAACATGGGGTTGATTATCATCACCTTTACCCTCACCCTGTTTGGGACGTTCCTCACCCGCAGCGGCGTCGTGCAATCGGTGCATGCCTTTGCCCAGTCAGAGATCGGTCCGCTGTTTTTGGGTTTCACCGCGCTCATGGCGCTCGGCGCTACGGCGCTGTTGTTTTTCCGCCTCGACAAGCTGCGGAGCGAAAGCGATTTTGATTCGCTCTTGTCGCGTCAAGTGCTTTTTCTCGTCAACAACGTGCTGTTTCTCGGCGCGGCGATTGCGATTCTGATCGGGGTCATGTGGCCCGTCTTTAGCGAGGTGCTGACGGGTGAGACGCTGACCGTGGGCGCGCCCTATTACGATCTGGTCGTCGGCGTGCTTTTGGGATTGATCGTGCTGCTGATGGGCGTGATACCGCTGATTGGCTGGGGCGGAGCAAGTCTGGCAAAATTGGGCAAAAAGATGGTCGTGCCGCTTGCGCTTACGGCGGCGCTCACGGTCGTCGGCTTTGTTCTGGGCGCGCGCGACCCGCTTTCCATTTTCGCCGTCGCTCTCCTCGCCTTTTCATTCATCACGACGGCGACCGACATTTTGTTGGCGGCACAGGCGCGGCAGAAAAACACCCGTGAACGGTTGCCGACTGCGCTCTGGCAGCTCATTTCGCGCAATCACCGCCGTTACGGCGGCTATCTGGTCCACCTGTCGGTGTTTATTCTTGCGCTCGGCATCATCGGCTCGCGCGCGTATGCGACGGACCAGGTTGCCGCGCTCTCGCAAGGCGAGAGCTGGACGACGAACGGCTATACGCTGGTGTTTGAAGGATTGACGCCGGGCGAAATTAGCGGCGAAGCGATTGTGACGACGGCAACGGTGGGCGTCTATGAAAACGGGCGACGCATCACCACCTTGCAACCTGCCGTCAAATTCTTTGAACGCCAGCAACAGCAGATGACCGACCCGGCGATCTGGCACGATACCCCATGGCTGCGCCGCGATTTGTATCTGATTGTGCAGGGTTGGACGGACAATTTCCAGACCGTCAGTTTTCGCGCCTTTGTGAACCCGCTGGTGATGCTCGTTTGGTTGGGCGGGATTCTGTTTCTGGTCTCGACCCTTTTGACTATGCTGCCCGACCCGCAGGAACTGCGCGCTCGCGAACGTGTGCGCCGTCAGGTCGCGGCGGGTGGTTATGTGACGCCGAGCGAGTGAGCGAGTGGGAACGAATCTGGATTTTGTCCTCGCCGTTCTTGTTCTGGGACTGGCGCTCCTCGTTTTGGCGTATCCGTTGTATCGCGCGCGTTCTCAGCCCGTCGCGGTGAACGCGTCCACGCTCGACGATTTGCTCGCCCAGCGCGACGGCGTCTATGCGACTCTGCGCGATCTGGAAACGGACCGCCAGCTGGGCAAACTAGACGCTGCCGACTATACGGCGCTGCGAGAAAAATACATGGCGCGCGCCGCAGATATTTTACGCGAGCTGGATATTTTGCGGGGACAGGGCGAGGGGCAGAAAGCGAGCGACGAAATCGAACAAGAAGTGGCGGCGCTGCGTCACCGCCCGTCTGCGCCCGCAAAAAAAACGTCGACGTCACCGAAATCTTTGCCCCAAGTCGAACCGGAAAGCAGGTTTTGCACGAACTGCGGGCGACCCCACAACGTGGGTGACAAATTTTGCGCCAAGTGCGGACACGCGTTGAGTTGAATGGCAGAGCGAAAAAATAGGTTGATGCATGTGCGAGGCGCCGCGTTTTTTAGCGCGGCGCTTGTCTTGTTCCTCGCCGGTGGCTGGTTCACGGTCGCTTTGGTTCAGGCGCAAGTGTCGGGACCGACCGAGATACGGGGCGTTCTTGTCAACGGTACGCAGACGGCGCCTGCAACCAATATTGCGAACGTGCCGGTGACGCTCTTTCAAATCACAACGGCAGGACCCGTGACACGCACCGTGCCAACTGACGCGCAAGGCCAGTTTCTGTTTACGGATGTGATCACCGATGGGACAGCGTATTTTACGCGCGTGGACTATGCGGGCATCCGCTACTTTTCGGACATTATGCCTCCCGAAATCGCCGCCGTCACGCCCATCACGGTGACGGTATACGAAACGCAGACTCTGCCTGCCGATTTTGTTGTGGACCGCGTCCATTTGATTCTGGATGTGCAGTCAAAACGCTTTGATGGTCTGCAACTCGTCCAGGTGACAAACCCGAGCGACCGCGCATTTTATTTGCCGCTGCCCGTTCCCGACAATGCGGGCGATGTGCAGTTTGAGGACGTTCGCGATCAAACCATCGTTCAACGACAGCCGGACGGCTCGGTCTCGTATCCCGTCCTGCCGACGACGACCTCTATTTTTTATGGCATTACCCTGCCCTTTACTCCGCCCGATTACCGGCTCGAGATTCCGTTGGCGACGAATGTCGGCGGTTTTAGTTTGCTCGTTTCAGAGACGGGAGGGGTGAACGTGTCCGGCAGCAACCTCACTCCCGGCGCGCCGTTTACATCGCAAAACGGGCAGCTCTATACTGTGCGGACGGGACCCGCACAGCAGGCGGGTTCTCGTTTCATCGCAACCCTATCCAACCTGCCGGGAGTTGACAGTAGCGGCACGATGCAGGCTGTTCTTTTGGTGGGGGGGGGATTGGGCGGACTGGCGCTGCTGGCGTATCCGCTTTATCAACGCCGCGCGACCCGATCCAAATCGAGCCGGGTCAGCGAACGCATGGAACAACTGCAAGCGCTTGCGCGTCTGGATGATGCGCACGACGCGGGACAAATTGACGATGAGACGTATATGACAGAACGCGCCGCCTTGAAAGCAGAACTGCTTCAGGACAAGCTGCACGTCGTGCCATGATAGAGACTCTTGGACTGGAAAAGACATACGGCGTGCGGCAGGCGCTCAAGAACACGACGCTGACGATCGAGGCGGGGCAGGTGGTCGTGCTCGCCGGTCCCAATGGCGCAGGCAAGTCCACGCTCCTCAAGATTCTTGCCACGCTCGCGCGTCCCACTCGCGGACGTGTGGCGGTCAACCGCATCGAAATCCCCGATGGCGCGATGAAGGCGCGGGCGACCATCGGTTATGTTGGGCACCAGACGTTGTTGTACGACGAGTTGTCAATCTATGAAAACCTGCGCTACTATGGGCGGCTGTATGCTCTGGGCGGGCTTGACGCAAGAATTCTGGAGGTGTCCAGACAGGTAGGCATTGACAAGCGTCTGGACGACACGATCCGCACTCTATCACGGGGCTATCAGCAGAGGGTGGCGCTGGCGCGGGCGCTCTTGCACAACCCCAGGGTCTTGCTATTCGATGAACCCTGGACGGGGCTGGACCAGAATTCTTCGATCGTGCTGACAGGACTGTTTGAAAAGGCGCGGGGGGATGGGGCGACCGTCCTTTTTTCGTCGCACGAATTCGAGCGCAGTCTGGTTGCGGCAGACCGCGCGCTGATCATGCGGAACGGCAGAATCATTTATGACGGCGCGCGCAGTGAATGGACGGACGCGGCGGGCTTTGCGCAGCTGTATGCGGGACGGTTGGCGCAGGCGGCAGAGCAGGCGGACAAACGCGGCGGGACCGCCAAGAAAAAGGCGTAAATGAGATTTCTCCGTCAGGTTTACGCCATTCTTGGCAAAGAACTCGCCATCGAATGGCGCACTCGTGAAGTCTTGAGCGCCATGCTGGTCTTTTCGCTCCTTGTCCTTGTCATTTTCAATTTCGCGTTCGAATTGCAGGGTGTGGATATACTGGTCCTGGGACCGGGCTTGTTGTGGGTGGCAATCTGTTTCAGCGGAATCCTGGGTTTGGGGCGCTCGTTTGCGCGCGAACGCGACAAGGGCAGTTTGGAAGGGATGCTTTTGGCGCCCGTTGATCGCGGCGCCATTTTTCTCGCCAAAGCGACAGCCAATTTTATTTTTATCGTGTTGATGGAAGCGGTGACTCTGCCGTTGTTTGTGATTTTGTTCAACGTGCCTATCATGTGGTTTCCGCTGGTTGGGTATATTATACTGGGCACGCTTGGCTTTTCGGCGATTGGAACGCTCCTCTCGGCAATTGCGGCGTCCACCCGCATGCGCGAGGTAATGCTGCCCGTCCTGATGTTTCCGGTGCTCGTCCCGCTGCTGGTCGCCGCTGTCAAAATCACGCAGGGCGCGCTGCAAAACCTGCCTTTTTCCGATTATCAGGGTTGGTTCACCCTGCTCGTCGCGTACGATATCATTTTTGTGACAGCCGCCTTTTTGACGTTTGAATATGTCGTCGAAGAATAGTGCGTATGACATCATATCCCCGCGATAACCGTGATTTGATTTCACTCTGACAACCCGTTAACTCCGGCTGTGAGGTATGCGAATGACCAAAACACGCAACTGGTCTGACTTTCTTGGAATTGCGGCGTTCATTGCCATCGCCGTCGCGCTCTATTTTGCGTTTGTCTTTGCGCCGACCGAAGCGAGCATGGGCTCGATCCAGCGGATTTTTTACTTTCACATGGGCTCGAACGCCGCGTCCATCATTTCGATCATTCTCGCGGCAGTGACGGCCGCCCTCTTTTTGCGGACGGGCAAGCCCAAATATGACCGCATCAGTTATTCGTGCATGGAGCTCGGCGTCCTCTTTGGCGCGATTTCGCTTGCGACCGGAATGCTCTGGGCGCGCCCCGTCTGGGGCACCTGGTGGACGTGGGAAGCGCGCCTGACCTCGTTTCTGATTTTATGGCTTGTCTATGTCGCTTATATCATGCTGCGCGCGTCAGCGCGCGATGATGTGACCATTGCGCGCATTGCGGCAGTCTTTACGTTTATCGGCGCGATTGATGTGCCGTTTATCATGGTTGCCCCGCGTATATGGAAGGGCTTGCATCCGGTGCTGGAAGGCGAGGCGGGCGGCGAATTTACCTTTGGGATGACGCCCAATATGCTCATTACTCTGTTTGTGTGCATTTCAGCGATGATTCTGTTGTATCTTTATTTGTTGTACCAACGCACCAAGTTGGCGGAACTGGAAAGTGACGTGGCAGAGCTGCGCGAACAATACGCAGAATAAATAGAACAACGCGTCCAATGACCGGCGGCGGACCTGTTGTTGGACGCGTGTGGGGATGACATGGAAGAACGACTGATCGAAATTTTGCGCGAAGTACGCAATCTCTCTTTTCTGTTTTTTGCCTATGGCGTCATTTGGACCTTGTTGTTTTTGTATTTGTGGACGATTTCGCGGCGCAATCGCGATCTGAAAAGGGAGGTGGATGAGCTGAAAAAACTGCGCCCTGCGGAATCGGACGACCAAGACCAAGAGTAGGACGGGCACGTACGTATGAATATGCCATTGTTGATCCTGGCATTTGGGGCAGGCATGTTGTCGTTTTTATCCCCCTGTGTGCTGCCGCTTGTGCCAATTTATCTGGGCTATCTGAGCGGTGCGGCAGTGACACCCGAAGGCGTGACGGTCCCGCGCGGTCAGGTCATGTCGCACGCGCTCGTCTTTGTCGCGGGCTTTACGACGATTTTTGTCGCCATCTGGTCCGCCTTGTTTGCCCTCACCCAATTTATTGACAAGTTCTGGCTGGCGCATGTGTCGGGCGTGATTCTGATCATTTTCGGAGTCAATATGCTCGGAATTATCAAGCTTCCGTTTTTGTACCGAGACACGCGCGTCCAGCTGCGGATGAACGAGCTCGGCTATCCGCGTTCGTTTCTTACGGGCATGGCGTTTGCGGCGGGATGGACGCCCTGTGTGGGTCCCATGCTTTCGTTGATCCTGACCGCCGCCACTCAGACCCAGACCGCGTTGGAGGGTACGGCGCTGCTGCTGGTCTATTCGGCGGGCTTGGGGGTCCCGTTTCTGCTCACCGCGTTTGCGCTGGATACGATGGTGATGCGGCTCCGGAACTTTAACAAATATCTGCGCCCAATCGAGATGGTCAGCGGCGCGATTCTGATCCTCGTGGGCATCATGCTGGTGACTGACCGCTTTCAGGTACTGAACGCCTATTTCTACCAACTCACCCCCGCGTTCATTTTTGAATTTGAAGAGACCTTTGCCCGGATCATGGGCATTTCGCTCAACCAATAATCTCAAAATCGGCTGATGGCATATTTATCCGAACTGATTGGGCGCGCGGTCCGCGATCATCGCGGCATGACGCTGGGGCGCTTGAACGATTTGCTCATCCTGCCGGAAGAGAAATCGGCTTATCCGCGCGTCGTCGCGCTCGCGCTCAAAAACGGGAATGCTGCAGCCAACCTGCTCGCATGGCTTGGCACTGAGGATTTGGCGGGTAACATCATTGTCCTCCAGACCCAGCCCCAACCGTATCAGGAGACCGGGCAGGAAATCTATCTCGCGCGCGATGTCATGGACAAGCAGGTGATTGATGTCGAAGACCACCGTATGGTGCGAGTGAACGATCTGGAATTGGGCCGCATCGGCAGCGATTATCGCCTGCTGAACGTTGACGTTGGCGGGCGCGGGCTGCTGCGTCGTCTGGGCGTAGAGAATTTCGCCGAGCGCATTGTCGAACGATTCAATCGGCAAATCCCGAACCACGCCGTCGCATGGTGTGACCTGTCGTTTTTGCCCGAGGTGGGCGTGCGTTTGAATGTGTCGCGTCAGAACTTTAACGAGTTGCATCCCGCGGACATTGCCGAAATTCTCGAGGACGTGGGTCCGCGGCGCGCGGGCGATTTGATCCGCGATCTGGGCGACGAAAAGATTGCCGACACCTTGATGGAACTCGAGACCGATTTTCAGGCAGAAGTGCTGGAATCATTCAGCAAAGAACGGGCGGCTGACATTGTCGAAGAGATGGAGCCGGACGAGGCGGCTGACTTGTTGAACGAACTCGAGCCCGAAAAACGCCAGGCGGTCTTGGACTTGATGGAGCAAGAAGAGCGCGAGGATGTGCAAGAGCTGCTGGCGCACCAGGAGGATACCGCGGGCGGGTTGATGACGACCAATTACGCTTCGGTGCCGCCCGAGATCTCGGTTGGACAGGCGTTGGAATACCTGCGTAATGATCCGGATGCCCAGGAAGCGGAAATGATCTATTATGTCTATGTGCTCGACCCTGATGACAAGCTGCTCGGAGTATTGTCACTGAGCAATCTTGTTTTGGCAGCGCCGGAGACACCAATCGAGCAGCTCATGCGGACCAACCCGGTGTATGCCGGGCTGACGACGCCGCGCGATGAGGTTTTGGAAGAACTCTCGAAATACAATTTGCTCGCAATCCCCGTTGTCAACGAGGACAACCAATTGCAGGGAATCGTCACTGCCGACGATGCGCTCGAAATGCTTTTACCGCAAGAATGGAAAGTGAAACTCCCGCGTCTGTTCCGCTAAGCGGACGGTTCGCTGCCGGAATCTTTTATTTGGCGCAGACTCTATATGAAGTTGCGGACATGGCTTCAGCGACTCGTTCCGCGACGTGCCTCTGTCAAACGGCGCGTGTTCCCGCGCATCCCCGCGACGGGTCGCGCGCTGGCGGTCGTGACGTTCCTCTCGATTCTCGGTCCCGGTCTCGTGTCAGCCATTGCCGGCGATGACGCGGGTGGGATCGGCACGTATTCGGTTGTTGGCGCAAAATACGGTTACACGCTGCTCTGGGCGCTGGTCGTTGTCATCATTGCGCTCGCGGTCGTTCAGGAAATGACGGCGCGCATTGCGATTGTCACCGGCAAGGGTTTGTCCGACCTGATTCGCGAACAATTTGGTGTCCGCACAACCGGGTTTGCCATGCTCACGCTCTTTATTGCAAACGCGGCAGTGACCATCAGCGAATTTGTCGGCATTGCGGCGGCGAGTGAATTGTTTGGCATCAGCCGTTATCTCCCCGTCCCGGTGGCAGCTGTTGCCGTCTGGTTTATTGTGGCGCGCGGCAATTACAAACGCGCCGAAAAAATTTTTCTCGCGCTTTCCGCCGTGCTTGTGGTTTATGTTTTTGCGGCGTTCCTGGCGGAACCGGATTGGGGGGCGGTGATTTATGGCACGTTCGTTCCGACGATTTATCCCGACCGCGACTTTGTCCTGTTGACCATCGCCATCATCGGCACGACGATCAGCCCGTATATGCAGTTCACGCTGTCGGCGGCGACGCTCGACAAGGGCACCAAGCCCGAAGAATACAGTTTCGTCTTCTGGGAGACCCTTTTGGGGGTCATTCTGTCAGGGGCGTTTGCCTATTTTATCATTATCGCCACGGCGGCGACGCTCAATGCGAACGGCGTCACATCCATCGAAACAGCAGAACAAGCCGCGCTGGCGCTGGAGCCAATTGCCGGTCCGCTTGCGGTCGCGCTCTTTGGGATAGGTCTATTGGGGGCGTCGCTGCTCGCGGCGTCCATTTTGCCGCTTTCAACGACCTATGCGATTTGCGAGGCGTTCGGGTGGGAACGGGGTGTCAACCAGGAATTGTCGGATGCGCCGATTTTTTACGGCATTTATACCGCGCTGATTGTGGTTGGCGCCATCGTCGCAATGATTCCGGGGCTGCCGCTGTTTGAGATTTTTGTTTATGTCTATCTCTTGAACGGCATTCTATTGCCCGTGTTGCTGGTGTTGATGCTGCGGCTTGCCAACAACAAGCGGCTCATGGGCGCCTTTGTCAATTCTCACGTGGTGAACGTCATGGGGTGGGGAACTACGATCGTGCTGATCGGCTTGTCCGCGATCTTGATCGTAACGACACTTTTTCCGGTCTGATTACCGCTTTGACTTGTTTTCGGGGTCTTCGGGCGGCAATTGCGGACGACGCAGCTGGCGAAAGAAACCGCGCCGCTTTTTTTCCACCCACAAGCGTCCGCTATAATCAAACGCATACTTGGGCGCATCGTCCGGAAGGATGAGCGGTTGACCGGACAAGACCGGCTGCGGTCCCTTGTTCTCGGTCGCCTGGGAGGTCTCGCCGCTTGGCGGTGTGGCGTCTGTCGGCTGCGCGGTTGTTGGCGGGGATGCGGTTTGCGATTCAGGACTCGGAACCGGTTCGGAGGAATCGGCGGAATCTGCGGGCTGCTCTGTTATTGCTGAGGGTGGGGTCTGCGCCTCGGTCATCGCGTTCTCTGTTGGCGATGCTTGGGCGAGGACGGAGGATTCGACGGGAGAGGACGGCTCGTCGGGCGAGAGCGTTTGTGTCTGTGCGATCATGCCGACGGCTGTCACAGTCGTGCCGGGTTCAGCCGTGAGAGTTTGGTCCGCAACCGGCGTCGGCACATTTTGTTCGCGGGCGCTGCCTTGCGCCGACTCTATCGTCTGGTCGGGTGTCTCGATTACTGCTTGATCCGTCCGGGCTTGGTCCGCCGCTTCCGACGCATCGTGAGAGGCAGATTCCGCGTGCGTGTCGTGGGTCCCGGTCGCGCTGAAATCACGCGACGAAAATACCAGGACCAGCAGATAGACCGCCAGTGGGATTGCAACGAGAATCAAAACGCCGAGATTCATCAAAACAATTATACCAAAAAGAGGGGAAACGTAAATTGGTTCCCGGTTTTCGCGTGGGACATTATACCGACCTGGAAAATGTCACGGGTTGCACAGTCGTGCTGGCGCCGCAGGAGGGCGCGGTGGGCGGCGTCCAAGTGCGCGGACCCGCGCCGGGCACGCTCGGCACCGAAACACTCAACACGGGACGCGCCATCGAACGGGCGCACGCGATCATTCTCTCGGGCGGCAGCGCGTTCGGGTTGGACACAGCATCCGGCGTCATGCGTTTTCTCGAAGAGCGCGAAATTGGGTTCAAGATCGGGAACGTCCGTGTGCCGATTGTGGCGGGGGCGATCTTGTTTGATCTGTCCATCGGCAACCCGCGCGTTCGCCCTACGGCGGAAAATGGCTATGCCGCATGCCTTGCCGCGAGCGGTAGCGCCACTCAGGGGTGTGTCGGCGCGGGCACCGGCGCCACCATCGGCAAAATCAGAGGGATGGCGTATGCGACCAAAGGCGGACTTGGCTATCAAGAAATGTTTCTGGTCAACGACATCACGTTGGGCGCGCTCGTCGCGGTCAATGCGGTGGGTGATGTGATAGACCCTGCGGACGGCAGCATCGTCGGCGGCGCGCGCACCGATGACGGCAGCTGGCTGGACACGAGCACATTCGTATTGGGGGCGGGCAACTCCGACGTCGCCATTGGCAACACAACCATCGGAGTCGTCTTGACTGATGCCGCGCTGACGGTCGAGCAGGCAAATCTGGTCGCCATGATGGCGCATGATGGCATTGCGCGCGCGACGCGCCCTTCGCACACGCTTTTTGACGGGGACACGCTTTTTGTTCTCGCAAGCGGGGTGCACGCGTGTCCTGATATTACAATGATGGGACATGCTGCCGCAGAATGTGTGGCAGGGGCAATCGTGCGCGGCGTAAAACTCGCCCATTCGCTCGGTGGCGTCAAATCGTTCAAGCAGTAGGAAAAATTGCCAATTTGGTCGCATCAATCCGCAAAAGACCCGGCAACAGATTTTTTCACCCGTCCAATGATCCTAGCTTTTGACATCGGCAACCAGCATATCAATTTCGGAGTGTTTGACCGGGACGTTTTGCGCGCGTCGTGGCGCATTTCAACGCGGGTGGAGGGCACTCCGGACGAATATGCGGTGCTGCTCAACACGCTGTTGCGCCGTTCTGACAGCGCCTATAAATTCGCGGGTGGTGTGTTGGCATCCTCGGTGCCGCCCATGATTCCTACGTTTGTCGAATTGTGTCAAGCACAATTCGGCTGGACGCCCCTTGTGGTGGGCGCGGGCGTCAAGACAGGGGTCAAGATTCGGACCGACAATCCGCGCGAAGTTGGCGCAGACCGCGTCGCCAACGCGCTCGCTGCCAGGACTCTGCACGGCGCGCCCGCCATTGTGATTGATTTTTCGCCGATTACGATTTTTGACGCCTTGAACGCGCAAGGGGAATACGTTGGTTCGGCAATTGCGCCCGGTCTGAATATCAGCGCTGACGCCCTGTTTCGTTCTGCGGCGCGGCTCTTGCGCGTTGAGCTTGCTCCGCCGGAGCCCGCCGCGCCCATTGGCAAGAATACCAGCAACGCTCTGCGTTCGGGGCTTGTGTATGGTTACATCAGCATGATCGAAGGGATGGTCGCGCGCTTTAAGCGGGAATTGGGTCAAGACGCGCGGGTGATTGCAACGGGGGAGCAGATATCCCTGGTGGTGGCGCAGAGTCCGATTGTGGATGTGCGCGATGAGCAATTGACACTGCGCGGCTTGCAGTTGATCTATGAACTCAACAGGTAGAATTGTGCTTCTTGTGCCTTTTTTTGCGGTTATTGGAACTGTAGGAGCGTGAGAGGCGTCTCTTGATTGCAACTCCATGCGTTTTGGCATGGTTCTTTGCATTGACTTGCATTTGGTTTAGAATGGCACACGCGAATTCAACCCCGGCATCCAGGTATCTATTTTTCAGGAGGAGCGGTGGCATGAAACGACTTTCGATCCTTGGCACGTTGATTTTCACCCTGATTATTGTTGCCTGCCAGCAAGGTCCCTCGACGACCCCTACACCAACCCCATCCGATAATCGTCCCGTTGTCGTGATTGACTCGCCCGCGAGCAATGCCACATTTGACCAGGGCGACACGGTAAAGGTCCAATCTACGTCTCGGGATCTTCAAGGAGTGGTCCTTGTCGAGCTTTTGGTGGACGGTCAGTCGGTCCAAAACAGCCCGACTCCAAACAGCCAGCCGCAGGCACAGTTTTCGGTGATTCAGACGTGGACCGCCACTACTCCCGGCACGCATGTTGTTACCGTCAGAGCTACAAACGCGGGTTTGGGCGTGGGCGAAGCCAGCATCACGATCAATGTCACGCAAAAGATTGCCCAGGCGACGGCGACGCTCGTCGTCAACCCCACCAATGTAATTGCCACAGCCACATCCATCGCCGCCACCAGCACGCCCAGTGGACCGCCGCCGACGGCGTCGGGTCCTGCGACCTGCACGCTTTCTTCGACATTCATCAGTGATGTGACAATTCCCGATGGCACCACCATCGCGCCGGGCGGCAGTTTTATCAAGACCTGGGCGATTCAAAATTCCGGCACCTGTTCATGGGGCGGCGGCTACAACGTCGTCTTTATCACCGGTGATCGGATGAATGCGGCATCTCCGCAGCCGATTCCTTCCGCAGGACCCGGCGACGTGATCAATATTTCTCTCGCCATGATTGCGCCGACGACGCCGGGAAATCACAGCGGCGTCTGGCAGCTGCAAGCGTCGAACGGGGTCCCCTTTGGCACGCGGTTTGATGTGGTGATACGAGTCCCGGGCGCGCCACCGCCGCCACCGCCGACGCCCGTTCCGCCGACGTCGGTTCCCCCTGCGGGCTGCAGTGGCACACCGAACATTTCGAGCTTTGTCGCAAATCCTTCGGTCATCGGTCCCAACCAGGTGACCACGATCAGTTGGGGACTTGTCAGCAACGCGAATGCGGTGTTTCTGACCTCGCCCAGCGGCACGCAAGGTGTGGGCACTCCCGGCTCGATTCAGGCGCAACTTTCACAAACCACCGTCTATACTTTGACCGCGTACTGCAACAATATTCCCAAACAAGCGCAGATCACGGTCACGGTGCAGGGGGGCGGCGGCGGTTGCAGCGGCACACCTTTCTTTAATGGCTTTTTCGCCAGCCCGCAGACTATCAACGGCGGGCAGGAGACGACCCTGCAGTGGGGACTGGTTGCAAATGCCAACGCGGTCTATTTGCAGCTGCCCAACCGCAGCGAAGGGGTAGCTTCGCCAGGAAGCCGTGTCGTGAAACCATCGCAGACGACAACATACACGCTGACGGCATACTGCGGCAGCAATCAGGCATCTATCTCGACGACAGTCAACGTCAACGCCGGTTGCGTCGGACAGCCCAACTTTAACGGCTTTACTGCCAACCCAAGCACGATCAACAAGGGGCAGTCGTCTGTCCTCAGTTGGGGTGTTGTGACCAATGCGACCTCAGTTGTGCTGCAAACGCCTCAGGGCACGAGTGGGGTTGCCACTCCCGACTCGATCACGGTAAGCCCGTCCGGCACAACCACCTATACCTTGATTGCGTATTGCTACAATGCATCAAGGCAGATGTCGGTGACGGTCAAGGTCAACACTCCGCCGCCCCCAACACAACCACCGCCGCAGCCGAGTCAGGTCACCGAAGTATCTTTTAACGTTATGAACGACGCGCAATACCGAGTTCGAGTCGTCTATTTTTGGAATGGGCAGGACGCGCCTGCGCGGATTGATGCTGTTGGTCTGAACCAGGACCAGCGCGAGGTGACTACCTCGACTTCACCCGTCGCCGAGCCACATGAGCGGCAGATCGTGGGCATCACTCTGACCAAAATCAATGTCAAAAGGATAGTCAGGACCTTTCAGGTGTGCATTGTCGGCAAGAGCGGCAGTGACCTTGCCTGCAAGAGCGTGCCGGCGCAGTAAACGCAAAACACAACGGGAAGGTCAAGCGACCTTCCCGTTTTTTAATACACATGATTGAACTTCCGCTCCGCCCCGCATGGGTGGAAATCAACCTGCAGGCAATCGAAAACAATACGCGGCGCCTCAAGAGTATAGTGGGCCACAACACCGCGCTGATGGCAATGGTCAAGGCGAATGCGTACGGTCACGGTGCTGTCGAATCGGCGCGTGCCGCGCTGCGCGGTGGCGCAGACTGGCTCGGAGTTTTTGCCGCGGGCGAGGGGATCGAACTGCGTCAAGCGGGCATTGACGCGCCGATTCTGGTGCTGGGTCCGACCTTGCCCGCATGGATGCCTTTTGCGCTCGCGCACGACCTGGCTTTGACCATTCCCGCGCCGGAATACGTGCCGCCGTTGATTCAAGCGGCACAAGCGTCGGGGAAACGAGCGCGCGTCCACGTCAAAATCAACACGGGCATGACGCGACTGGGGCTGGAACCGGAGGCGGCGGCGGCGGCGATCCGGGAGTTTGCCCAATCGGATGCGCTTGAGGTTCAAGGCATCCTCACTCATTTTGCTGTCGCCGATGACCCAAACGCGCGCGGAAAAACGGCGTGGGGCGACGCCTTTACGCGCAACCAGCTCGAGACGTTTCTTGGCGTGATGGACCAATTGGAAGAGGCAGGGATGCGTATCAAATACCTGCACGCCGCCAACAGCCCCGGCTCGGTCTCGTATCAACATCCGCGTCTGAATCTTGTGCGCGACGGCATCTTGGTTTATGGACTGCACCCGTCGTCCGATGCGCCGCGTCCTGACGGCTTGGAACCGGCGCTCACTTTCAAGACTCGTCTCGCGTTGGTGCGCGAGGTCCCGGCGGGTCGCTTTGTCAGCTATGGCGCGACCTTCGAGACGACTCGCCCGTCACGGATCGGGGTCTTGATGGTGGGTTATGCTGATGGTTTTCGGCGCGGACCCAAAAACTATCGCACGGTGCTGGTGCGGGGCAGCCGCGCACCCATTGTGGGACGCGTCTGCATGGACCAGGCAATGATTGACGTGACCGACATTCCCAACGCGCGGGCGGGGGATGAGGTTGTGTTGATCGGGAAACAGGGCGCGGAGGAATTGACTGCCGAAGAGGTTGGGGCGCAGCTGGGCACCAACAACTATGAAACGGTCACGACCATTTCGGCGCGGGTGCCGCGCGTGTATCATGGAGGACCCGGGATCGAATAAGCGTGATACAGCAAACGCTGAAACACAAAGGCGAGCAAGAATCCCAGCGTGGCAACGCTCCCCAGAAACGGCGCAAGTAGAATGACAATTACGCCTGCGATGGGAGTGGCGAGCGAGCGATACAGGATGCGCCGAATCAGGACCGGTTCCAGGTCGGGGAGGGTTAGTCGGTGCCCTTTGCTCGCATGATGCCAGAGCCACGCTCCGCTCAAGCCGAGGAGTGTGATGCTTGACGCGTAAATGACCACCGCCGCCGCAAGGTCTCCATCCTCTCCCATCATGAGCGTCGTAAACGGGACCAGGGCGACAAAGAACAATAGGACCATGTTTCGCCAGATTAGCCCTTCGTCACAGCGAATGATATAGCGAAAGAGCCGGTGGTGCGCGACCCAATACACGGCGATAATCCAAAAACTCAGCCCAAATGCAAAAAAGTGGGACCAGTCCGCCAGCAGTTCGCGGAGCAGTTGCGCCGAAGTGTTGGGTTCCAGACCGGTGGGTGGGCGTAGTTCGATAGCCATCAAGGTAATGGCAATCGCAAAAACGGCATCGCTGAAAAAGACGAGCCGTTCCAGGTCAAACGAGCGTTCGACCTTGGGTTCGGTGGGTTCGGGGTTCACAGAAATGAAAAGGGTCAAGCCGTTTCACTTTTAAAATGAAATGGCTTGACCCTTGTGTTTTTTCGTGAGAGGAGCTAGTTCAGGGAGAACGTGCCCAGCACATTGTCCCAAATATTGGTCGGATAGCCCGACACGGGACCGTTTTCCGTTTCGACCCACAGCGAGTTTTCATCGTCGTCATCCAACTCGAAACGGTCAGCCATCGAGCTCATCAGCCATTCTTCGGCGGCTTCGCGTGCCGCTTCGCGTACTTCACGGTCGCGCGCGTGACACAATTCTTCGAGCACGGGATAGGCGCGGTCGTCGCCCGCTTCGCCCAGCGAATAAATGGCGCGCAAGCGCAGCGCCTTTTCCACCCCGCGCCCGCGCACGAGCCGGATTAAATCTTCGGTTGCTTCCTGCAGTCCCAGTTCACCCGCCGAACGCACCGCTTCGTACTGCACTTCACGGTTGGCGCTGTGCATTTCCATCAAGACCTGGTCGGTCCAGCGCGGGTTTCCGCTGCGCCCCATGGCAAAGATCGCGCTGGCGCGATAGCGCGGGTCATTCTGGACATACGCCCACTCGATCAGCACGTCCACTTCGGGGTCATCCAAAAAGGCGAGCGCCTCGATCGAATAGCGTCGCTCATCCACGGACAAGTGCGTATTCTGTGCCGTCTCAAAGAGAAAATCTATCACACGCTGAATGTCGGCTTCGCTCAACGCGCGTTCCTCGCTGTCCATATCATTAAACAGTTCGATTTCGGCATCCACAATGTAATGTCCGAGGGTCGAAATCGCGCGCGTCCGCACATCGAGATCGGGGTCGAGTTGCGACTTGGTCAGGAGCTCTTCTATCCACATTGGGTCTGCCGTGTGCCAGAGACACGAGACCGCCTCGGCGCGCACTTGGGCGTCGGGGTCATCCAGCAGACGCAGGACGAGTTTGGACGCGCGCGCGTCCAGCGGGCGCAGCCCGTCCGCAATGTCTGCCAACCAGTTCAGCTTGTCTTTTTTCGACATTCGATGATTACGGTTCATGTCTCTGTCCTCGTGTGAAATATAATGGGGTGATTTCACACCAGCGCATCTCAAAAATGGATTTTAAATCACAAACGATCAAAATCCGTTCAACCTTCAACCGAAGCGGACCCGCCGGGGGCATCGAGAGATCCGTTGACGCCAAAATTGTACGCGAACTTGAAACAAAATCAAGCGGGGGTTCTGCCCGGCTACAAGAGTTTTTCTTGTTTCCCATCACGCGGGAACTCTGTCGCGGCGGCGACAAAGTCGCGAAAAAGCGGATGCGGTCGCTCGGGGCGTGATTTGAATTCGGGATGAAACTGACTGCCCAGCATGAACGGATGATCGCGCAATTCGGCGATTTCGACCAGATTTCCGTCCGGCGATTTGCCGCTGTATTCCAGCCCCGCGTTGCTCAACATTTCACGATAGCGGTTATTGAATTCGAAACGATGCCGATGCCGTTCGCTTATATTTTCCATCCCATACGCCGCGCGCGCCTTGCTCCCCTCCTCCAGACGGCACGGATACGCACCCAGCCGCATCGTTCCGCCGAGATCGGCGATGCTGCGCTGGTCTTCCATCAGGTCAATGATGGGGTCTTTGGTGCCGGGGTCAAATTCGGTCGAGTTTGGCTCGTCACTCTCCAGCACATTGCGCGCCAGTTCGATGCACATGACCTGCATGCCCAGGCACAAGCCCAGATACGGCACCCGGTGGACCCGCGCATATTTAGCCGCGAGGATTTTTCCCTCGATGCCCCGGTCGCCGAATCCGCCGGGGACGATGATCCCGTCCACATGTGACAGCCGTTCAAATCCGCGGTCTTTTTCCAGGTCCTCGGAGAGAATCCAGTCCACCTGGATATCGCGATTGTGGTGGAGCGCGGCGTGCACCAATGCCTCGCGCACGCTCATATAGGCATCCGGCAGTTCGACATATTTTCCGACTATGCCGATTCGCAGTTTCTCTTTGGGCGCGCGGAGCCGGTTCACCAGGTCTTGCCACTGCGCCAGGTCCGCCTCGCAATTAAGCCCAAAACGTTCGCAGATGAATTGCCCAAGTCCCGCTTCTTCCAGCATCAGCGGCACCTGATAGATCGTCTGCGCGGTGGTCAGGGGCACCACGGCGCGTTTTTCGACATCCGTAAACAACGCAATTTTATCGCGCAAGGCGTTGTCAATGGGCGCGTCCGCGCGCAAAACGATCGCGTCGGGTTGAATCCCAATCGCCCGCAGGTCGCGCACGCTGTGCTGGGTGGGTTTTGTCTTGAGCTCACCCGTTGCGCCGATGGACGGCACGAGCGTCACGTGGATATACATCACATTATCGCGTCCCACGTCTTTGCGCATTTGGCGAATGGCTTCGAGAAAGGGCTGTCCCTCGATGTCGCCCACCGTGCCCCCTACCTCGACGAGCAGCACATCAGGATTGCCTCCTTTGGCGGCGAGCGCGATGCGGTGTTTGATTTCGTTAGTGATATGCGGGATCACCTGCACCGTCCCGCCCAGAAAATCGCCGCGCCGTTCTTTGAGTATCACTTCGGAATAGACCTGACCGGTGGTGACGTTGGAATGGCGCGAGAGGTTTTCGTCAATAAACCGCTCATAGTGTCCCAGGTCCAGGTCGGTTTCCGCGCCGTCTTCGGTGACAAAGACTTCGCCGTGTTGATAGGGCGACATGGTGCCTGGGTCTACGTTCAAATACGGGTCCAATTTCTGGACCGACACGCGCACGCCGCGCGCCTTGAGGATGCGCCCGATCGAAGCAACGGTCACACCCTTGCCGACAGAAGAAGCAACGCCGCCGGTGACAAAAATATATTGGGTCATGATGGAATGGGCTAAAAGAACAATAAAAACACGGAGCGTTTCGACTCCGTGTTCGAGAGAGACAATTATTATCCAGCTGCGCCGGGCAGTTGGGGTCCGAGGCGGACGACGCACAGCGAGACGCGCTGTCGTTGACGTGTTCTCACGTGCAGAGATTATACCATAGTTGCGAGGTCAGCGGCTGCGCGGCGGGTGTCAAGAAACACCAGCCCCAGCTTGGCATCGCGTCGCGCCAGCACGGTGAGGACGGCTTCTTCGCCCACCGCGTTCAACAACACATACCCGTTGTCGCCGCGCACATACACTTGGTCCAGACCGCCGCGCCCCAGTTCGGATGCGATGCGTTCGCCCAGTGACAACATGGCGGCGGACATTGCCGAGACACGGTCCTCTTCGGTCGTCGCCGGTAGATCGGACGCGATGGTCAAGCCATCCACGCTGACAACCGCAGATGCTTCAATATCGGGGCTGGAGGAACGCATATCGCGCAAGCGCTCGATGATTCGCTGGGCGCGCGTTTTTGGGTCTGCCATACAATCCGTCTCCTTGAAATAATGGGTGGTCTGTGCGGTCAAGCGGGTGAAACAAATTGGCGCAAGCGTAGCACAAGTAAAATAGGGTGTCAATAGGAATCGGAACGCGCGCGTTTCTAGATCAAATTCGCATAGCCGGGAGCATGGCGGGCGAGGATAGCGCGAATTTCGGCAAGGGTGGGCATGTTGTGCCCGGTGCCCAGTTTTTCTACTTTGGCGGCGCCGGTCGCGTTGCCAAGCACACCCAGCGGCTCCAGGTCCATGCCCCGCAAATAGCCGTAAAGCATTGCGCCCGTCACGCTGTCACCCGCGCCCGTAAAATCGCGCGGCTCGACCCTGAAACCGCCGACGGTTTGTTCCCGCGCTGCCGTGACAAGCACAAGCCCCTCTGCGCCGCGCTTGAGCACGACGAGCTCGGAACCGTTTCGAACGAGTTGGCGCGCGGCATCGAGCGGGTCCGAAATTCCGGCGAGACGCTGGGCCTCTGCTTGATTGACGAGCAAAACGGTCGTCAGCGCTGCCGCATCAAGATGCCATGTCCGGTCGAATGCGCCGTTGCCGGGACCGGGATCAAAAAAAGTCTTGACGCCCGCCTGCCGCGCCCTTGAGAACGCCTCCAAAATCATCGCGGGCATTTCGGGAATCTCGACCCACCCATCGGCAAACAACGCCTGTGCGGTCTTGATCGGCGCGTGCCAGATTTCGGGCAGCGCGCGCACGACCAGGTTGCCGGGATAACCCAAATACGCCGGTTCACGATTTTCATCTACAACTACGCCCGCCACGGGAGTTTTGCTTTCGTCCGTTGTGATGATACGGCGCGTGTCAATGCCTTCGCGGTCCAGCCCCGCGCGCACAATTTCGCCAAAGGTGTCCTGCCCCAGCTCGCCCAAACATGCGACTGGCAGCCCAAACCGCGCCGCCATGATCGCAATATTGGTCGCGCCGCCGGGTCCGATTTCGAGATACGAAATCGGTTTGAGGTCCTGCGCGTTGATGGGAAAATCGGAAATTCGAAGGGATAGGTCGGCAATCAAGTCGCCCAATATAGTAATCATACCAGGAATCATCCCGCTCAGCGTCTCACAACAGACCTAATTTTGACCGAAATCGAACCAGAGTGCAAATGCTCAAGGATAGAATTTATGGTGGCAAGTGCTGTGCCAATCAGCTAAAGGCACAAGCTGTATTCGCGAAAGGAGCTTGTCATGAAGATCTTGCACAGCGTCCGACAGGTTGCGTTCCTCCTCATCGCCGCATGCTTTTGGCTTTGGTTATCCCCGCCCCCCAACTCCGGCGCCGCCGCAGCTCCCTACCTGGTCAAGGACATTCGTCGCGGCGCGACAAGCACCGCGATTAGCGGACTGGTGAACGTAAATGGCGTGCTGTTCTTTGCTGCCGATGACGGTCTCCACGGTGCCGAATTGTGGAAGAGCGATGGCTCCAGAAAAGGCACGCGTCTGGTCAAGGACATCCACCCGACGAAAGATGCGGGAATTGCTTGGGCAGCAACGGCGAAAATGATGCTGTTCTTTGCCGCCGATGACGGTGTGCATGGCCGCGAGTTGTGGAAGAGTGACGGCACGGCGGACGGCACGGTCATGGTCAAGGACATCAACCCGACAGGGGGTTCCAATCCCATTTGGATTGTCAAGGGACAGGGGGGGGTGTTCTTTTTTGCGTTTGATGAGCTCCATGGGGTTGAACTATGGAAGAGTGACGGCATGGCGGATGGCACGGTCATGGTCAAGGACATTAATCCGTCCGCGGACAATCTAGGGTGGCCCGCCTGGATCACCAATGTAAATGGCACAATGTTCTTTGCTGCCAGTGATGGCGCACATGGCTACGAACTGTGGAAAAGTGACGGCACGGCGGGCGGCACAGTCATGGTCAAGGACATCAATCGCGCGGGCGATTCGTTACTCGGCAACGTTTGGATCACCAATGCGCAAGGGACAACATATTTCGTCGCCAACAATGGTGTGCGCGGGCGCGAATTGTTCAAGAGCGATGGCACGCCCCAGGGAACGATCATAGTCAAAAACATCCATCCTACGAAAGGGTCTGACCCCCAGTGGTTCGTCAATGTCAACGGGACACTGTACTTGAAAGCCAGAGATGACACGCATGGTCGCGAACTCTGGAAAAGCGAGGGGACGAAAACGGGCACGGTCATGGTCAAGGATATTAATCTGTCAGGCAACGCGCTGCCCGTTGACGCTCCGTTCCTCAATGTGGACGGAACGCTGTTTTTTGAAGCCAGTGATGGTGTGACCGGCGCTACGTTGTGGAAGAGTGATGGCACGGCTGACGGCACCGTGATGGTCAAGAGTGTTGATCCGCCGGGGGGCGCGCGATGGCTTGCCGACGTGAACGGGACGGTCTACTTTGCCGCAACCTTTCCGGCGTATGGCAGCGAGCTGTGGCAGAGCGATGGCGCCCCGAATGGCACAACCATGGTCGCGGACCTCAATCCCGAAGTCGAAGCGCGCCCCACCGACCTGACCAACGTAAACGGGACATTGTTTTTTGTCGCCGATGACGGCGAGCACGGGCGCGAGTTGTGGGCATACAAACCCTGATCGCTTGTTCGCCGTGCCTTGATTGCCGCGCGCGAACGGCTATGCTATAATTCGCGCATCCTGCACTGCCGAATTTTTTTGCGTCCGGCAGGTTATCGGAGAGACCCCAGTCGTCACTATGCGTCCAGACCATTTTCTAAAGCACGATATGATTTGATTTCGCTCTGACAACCTGCAAGCGCATTTCACGGAGGAACACCGTATGGCATTCAAGGTTAATTCAAAGCAACTCAAGCGCGTTGATTTGGTAGAAGTGAGCGGGCGCGTGGATTCCGGCTCGGCTCCCCAGTTCGAAGCTGCGATTCAAAAGATTATTGATGACGGGCGCTATCGGATTGTCGTGGATTTGACCGGGGTTGATTATATGAGCAGCGCGGCGTTTCGGGTGTTGATTTCCGCGCTCAAGCAGGTGAAAAAAGGTACCCGGCGCGGGAACGTGCATCTTGCCGGTGTCTCGCCCAAATTGATGCAAGTGTTCAAACTCGGCGGCTTTGATGAATTGTTCAAGTTCTATGACAAGCAGGTGGATGCGGTGGGCAGTTTCTGACCGCGCTGTCCGCTTGTTTGTTTCGCGTTTGCCGCAACATGACATTTTTCCAATGCGTTGATAAAATCGCTCTCTATGAACTGGTGTATCCTGATTAAAGCGAACGAATGCCGTTCGCTTTTATTTTTGTGTCTTGCGCTTGTATTGGCAGGATGCGGGGAGCAAACTGTTGCACCAACCGCGCCGCCGCCCATGCCGACGACACGTGTCGAGATTGTCGTAGCCACGAATCCGCTCCCGACAGCCACAAACGCGCCGTCGGTGACGTCTGCGCCTTTGATTACACCGCCGCCGACGCCCGCGCCGGTCGTTACTGTTGAGCCGCCCACTGCGCCCGCGCCGACGCAGGTTCCGCCTACTGCTGTGCCAACCGCCGCGCCGGTCGCTCCTACTCTGATGCCGACGCTTACGCCAACGCTTGTGCCCACAGATGTTCCGCCTACAGCATTGTCCCAACCTGCCGAACCGACGCTCCCGCCGACGGCTCTGCCAACGCAAGCGCCTCCCGCGGCCCCTCCGCCGTCATTCGCACCCACCGAATTGATGACGATTCCCGAAGGCACTCTGCGAATGGGTTCGCCCAATAACGATGATTTCAGCCCCAATGAAAAACCCCAGCACGATGTTGGGATGGGCGCGTATTTGATCGAGAAATTCGAGGTGACCAACGCGCAATATGATGCGTGTGTGGCGGCGGGACGCTGTTCTCCGGCGGGTCAGCATTTGAACGGTGACAATTTCCCCGTCGTCAATGTAACCTGGTATCAGGCGGACGCGTACTGCAAGTGGATCGGGCGACGCCTGCCCAACGAAGCCGAATGGGAGCGCGCAGCCAAGGGAATGGACAACTGGAATTACAGCTGGAGCAATCAGCCCGCGCCGCATTTTGAATGGCAGGCACAATACAACGGTTCTCCGCTCTCATTTTGCGAAGCCAGCTGCCCCCTGCCCCATTTCATTCAAGATGTGAATGACGGCTTTGCGACCACAGCGCCGATAGGCGCCTTTAGTCAGACCGAACCGCGCCGCAGGGACATTAGCAAGGGCTTTGAGGTGGCGGACATGAACGGAAATGTCAGCGAGTGGGTCTCGAACTGGTTCGACCCGACCGCCTACCAGCAGGGCTATCCCGTGGACGTTTTTGGACCCGATTTCGACACCGGCTCCAAGGTGTATCGCGGGAGTTCATGGGCGACGGAACCGATGCGTCTGGCGACGCGTTTTTCTCTGCCGCCCGATCAGGCGCGTCACGATCTGGGGTTTCGCTGCGCCCAGTGAGGGGCTTGCGCGCTATCAGAATGTTGTTATCCAGTTGTTATCCAAATGATGTGATACAAATCCAAAAATGCGCTTGACACTTGAGTCCGCGCGATTGATAATCAACCCGACAATTATTCAGCCAGCTTTGTCGGAAAAACGCCAATGGGAGGTCCGATGAGCGAACAAGTTGGAACCGGGGTGCCGCGCCCGACGGTCAGGGGGGTACGTGAGCAAATTGGGCGTTATGCGGAATTGTGGCTCGGCGGCATGTTTTTGCAGCCGCAGGCATACGCATACGAACGCGACGGCAAGAATCCGTTTGGCAACGGACTCGTCTATATTGCAATCATCGGCGTCATTGTCGCGCTGTCACAAATCATCGGCGCAGGGCTGCGTTTCGCCGCCTCGCCCTCTGCGGATGCGATCAAGAATACGGTGCTGGCGCATTTGCAGGCGATGCCGTTCTATGTTGCCTTTAGCCCGGCGTCTGCGTCCGAATTTGACCGCAACTACCGGTTGCTGTGGGACCGGTTCGGCTCTCTGTTTCTCGGTTATCCGATGGATCAAGCCGGTTTTGTCGCGCCCGTGCTTGGTTTGTTGTTGACGCCGCTCGGACTCGTGCTGACCTGGTTGGTCTATGGCGCGCTGACGCATCTCGTCGCGCGCGGCTGGAACCCCGAAACCTCGTATAGCGAATTGTTGGCGCCGCTGGCTCTGGCAACCTCGCCCCAACTGCTATATGTCCTCGGAATGTTTCCCGGCGTTGGCGCGAGCGCCGCGGTCGTGGCTTTGTGGACTTTGGTCTGCAACATTTTTGCGATTCGCACCGCCTACGCGACCACCGTGCGGCGCGCGGTCTGGGGCGCCGTGTTTCCGATTTTGCTGCTGTTCGTCCTCGTGCTCGTCATCCTGGTCCCCCTGAGCTGGTTCTCTATCTCGGCAATCGCAGGAGGTTCCCGATGACGCTCATTGACACGTTGCTGGGCGCGCTCTTGTTTCGCAGCGAAACATTTGATACACTGCGTGAGCGTTCGGATGTGTTTTTGCGCGGTTTTCTGGCGCTCTTGATTGTCGGCTTGATTGTCGGGTTTGGGATGGGGCTGGAGCGTGTTGCCGAAGAACTCACCCCGCCCCCCACAAGAGAGCGGGTCATTGCCACAGCGCTCGATAGTTTTCGCGCGAGTTATCAGGGACCTTCCGAGATCCGTCCCATGATCGAATCGTATGTCACAGAGATTACCTCGATGATTTACGAGATCGTTGTGCTGCCGCCGCGCGCCGGAGAGGTCGCGCGCCCTATCTCTTCTATCCTGACCCTGATTGGCACGACGTTAGCCGTGCCGTTCAGCTGGGCGTGGTCCGGTTGGCTCTTGTTTGCAGGACTCTTGTTTCATTTGACCTCGCGCTGGTTGGGTGGTCGCGCGGGCATTGCACAGATGCTCGGCTTGACCGCGCTGGCAGCCGCGCCAAAACTCTTGCTTGTCCTCAGCAGCGGGTTAAACATTCTCCAAACGCTTGTCGGAATCCCACTCGGGTTCCTGGTGCCGCTCATCGGTCTCGTCGTCGCGATCTGGAGCGCGGTCATTTATGTCAAGGCGACGAGCATGGCGCAAGGATTTTCTTGGCTGCGCGCGTTGGGAGCGATCGCGCTCGGTTATGTGGTGTTGATCGGCGTCTTGTTCGTCCTTGTTATCTTGTTTGGCTTGCTGGTTAGTTTGGTCGTCGTGCCTATAGCGGGGGCGGTTCAATAAGGAGAGAGATTAATGAAAACTTTGCGGCTGGTCCATATCCATCGAGCGGTGCGCGGGTTTGGCATCGCTCTGGTGGCGGTGCTTTTGCTTGTTGGAACGGGCGCCCGGCTGTCTGCCAACACGAGCCCCGTTTCTCAACCTATATCGGCGATTTCAACCGCGCCGGACGCGGCTTGTATTGCCAATGGCAGCGCGTCTGTCGCAGAAAACGCGCAGACGGGAGTTGTTCGTTTTGCCGGGACGGAGGCGGGGCAAATCCTCCGCTCAACCGAATCCGCCAACGCCGGTTCTCCGGAACAGGCGGCCGGGGGCTATTTGGCGGCTTGTGGGTCCATGTTTGGCGTCGAAAACGCGGGACAGGATTTGACGGTCGAACGCGCGGTCACCGATGCCGATGGTCGCTCGATGGTGCGTTATCAACAGACCTACAGCGGCATTCCCGTCCTCGCGGGCGAACTGATCGTAAACATGAATGCGAATCGCGAGGTGACGTCGGTGATCGGCGAAGTTTTGCCAAACATTCGCGTTGACACTCAGCCGCGCATTGATGCGAATGCTGCCAAAGCATCCGCCGCCGCGCAGTTGGCTCGCGAATATGGTGTTGACGCTTCCGAGTTTATCGTCAGCGAGCCGAGTCTGTGGATTTACAACCCCACGCTTTTGCGTCCCGCCGCCAATCTCTCGCAGCTCGTGTGGCGCATGAACGTCACGCATCCCACCCGACTTGAAATCAATGCGCTGACGTTGATCAATGCCCATCGCGGCAGTCTGGCATTGACGTTTAATCAGACCGATTTTGCGCTCAACCGCATGACCTATGATGCCAATAATGGCACAAGCTTGCCGGGCACTTTTCGCTGCAACGAAGCGAACCCGACCTGCGCGGGCGGCGACACGCACGAGGTGGACGCGCACAAATACGCGGGGGACACCTATAACTATTATGCGAGCAATTTCGGGCGCGACAGCATTGACAATGCGGGCATGACGCTTGTCTCGACCGTGCATTACAGCTCCAACTATTTCAATGCGTTTTGGAACGGTTTGCAGATGGTCTATGGCGATGACGCGGGTTTTCCCAGAGCGGACGATGTGGTGGGGCATGAACTGAGTCATGGCGTCACTCAATATGAATCGGGTCTGTTCTATTACTATCAATCGGGTGCGATCAACGAATCGCTTTCGGACACATTTGGCGAATTCGTGGACCTGACCAACGGTTCCGGTACGGATACTCCCGCCAAGCGTTGGAAATTGGGTGAAGATATCGAGGGCTATGGCGAGTTGCGCGACATGAAAGACCCGACTGTATTTTACGACCCCGACAGGATGACGAGCGCGTATTACTATCTGACCACCTGCGGCAGCTATAGTTCGAGCTGCGACAACGGCGGCGTCCATTACAACAGCGGCGTCAACAACAAAGCTGCGTATCTCATGACCGACGGCGACACGTTCAATGGCAAGACCGTCACGGGGTTGGGCATCGCCAAAGTCGGCAAGATTTATTATGAGGCACAAAGACATCTGCTCTTGAGCGGTTCCGATTATGGCGATCTGTATAACGCCCTCTATCAGGCATGTCAGAACCTGATCGGCGGCGGTGTGACCAGCGCGGGCGACTGTCAGGAGGTGCGCGACGCGACCGATGCGGTAGAAATGAACGGTCAACCCGTCGCCGACTATAACGCGGATGCGGCAGTCTGCCCGACCGGCAACCCCTCCAACCTCTTTTTTGATAATATGTAAAGCGGCGCGGGGAACTGGACCTTTGGCGGAATCATCGGCCCCACACACTGGTCCTACGACAACTGGGATTTTGATTTTAACCATTCGGGCAACCATCACCTCTATGGCGATGATTACTCCACTTCGAACAGTGATTCCTTTGCCGCCATGAACTCGAGCGTCGCGCTGCCGGCAAATGCGTATCTGCATTTCTACCATGCGTATGGGTTTGAAGACCCGGACTGGGATGGCGGGATTCTCGAATACAGCACCAACAATGGCGCTTCGTGGACCAATGCCGGTCCGCTGATCGAGGCGAACGGGTATGATGGCGCACTGGCGGTGAGTAATCCGCTCGGCGCGGTCCAGGCGTGGTTGTCCGACAGCCACGGCTACATTTCGAGCCGGGTCAACCTCGCTTCGCTGGCGGGATCAAGTGTGCGTTTCCGATGGCGCCTGGCGGTGGATGGTGTTGGATATGATCGTGGCTGGTTCCTCGACGATGTGCGCATCTATACCTGTTCCACAGGCACAGTCGGACCGGTCACCGTCACGCAAGTGCGTGTCACAGACAACAGTAATGTTGACCAGACCGTATTCCATCGGGGTGACAAGGCGCGCTATCATGTCACTTTGAACAACGCCGGCACACTGGCTTGTTCGGTGACAGTGCGCTATCTTGCGAAAAACGGTGCGACGATCTTGCACGATGTGACCAAGACATATAATGTCACGCCGGGCAGCCACAACTTCAAGATCAAGAAAAAGATTCCGGCCACTGCGGCATTTTTGAAATATAAACTCAAGGTCACGTCCGACTGCAACGGTCAGAAATCCAAAAAAGCCAAAAAGTTTGACGTCGTGCCCTGAACCAGGAGCCGGTGACACATGTGTCACCGGCTTTTTTCGCTCGCTTTATTGATCTCTATTTTCGCAAGACAAATTACCAAACCAAAAGGAGAGTGTATGATCCGTTTCTCGAGTGCGGCGCGCCGGACGCTGCCGCTTGTCGCATTATTTGTCGTGTTTGGAATTTTTGGCGCCCGGCCCGCGTTCGCCGGAGGCGTCGTTGGCGCCGGCAATCCTGCCAGCTGTACCGAGAGCGCATTCAATACCGCGCTCGGCGGCGGCGGGAACGTCACCTTTAACTGTGGACCCAACCCCATAGTCATCGTGCTGTCCGCGTACAAACAGATCAGCAGCAATACGACGATTGATGGCGGAAACAAGATCACCCTGGACGCGCTCAACAATAATCACTTTCAGGTATTTAGCGGCAGGACGCTCACCCTGAAAAACCTCCGCCTGACCGGTGGGCTTGGCAATTCCGCCGGCTCTATCGAGAATTTTGGCGTCCTCAAGACCAATTACGTTACGTTCCACAAGAACGAATCTCTGGGGGAGGGCGGTGCAATTTCCAACTATGGCACCCTGAACCTCAACCACACGACCTTTACAAAAAACAAGGCGACAAACGGAGGGGGGGCGATCTGGAATAGTGGTGGAAATGCCAAAGTCAAGAACAGCAGGTTCAAGGGCAACAAGGCGACGGGGGGCGGCGGCACCGGCGGCGCGATTGCGAATGACGCCGGTGATGTCAGCGTGAACGGCAGTGATTTCATAAAAAACGACGCCAACTCGGGCGGCGCATTCTGGTCCCAATTCAACTCGACCAACTCGATCAAGAATTCCATGCTCCGAAATAACGCGGCGGACACCGGCGCAGGGATCACAAACTTTGGCGGTCTGCAATTGGTGCTCGACACGATTGCCGGGAACAATGCCGTCTCTCAGGGCGGGGGCATCTTTCACGGCGGCTTTTTGAGCATTGACGCAAGCACCATCCGCGACAATCACGCCGCGACGGGCGGCGGGATGCGCCATTTCGGCAACTCGTTGTTTATTCAGAAATCTACCTTTAGCGGCAATGGTTCGACCGGTGACGGCGCCGCGGTGTATAGCACGGCTGACGCCGAAATCCACAATTCAACGTTCAGTGGAAATAATGCAGGCGCAATCAATGGCGGCGGCGGCTGGTTCCAGTCCAGAAACACGGCGCTATTCAAATTTGTCACCTTTGCAGGCAATGTTGCCGGTTATGGCTCCGGCGTTTATGCCGACGGCGCTAGCCCGATACCATCTGAAATCCAACTCCAAAACACGGTCGTCTCCAACAACGTCGGAGGCAATTGCGACGGCGCGACGATCACCTCGCTCGGTTACAACATTTCAAGTGATTCCAATTGCGGAGCGTTCACCCAGCCGGGCGACAAGAAAAACAAGAATGCCAATCTCGGTCCCCTGGCGAACAACGGCGGTCCGACCTTGACTCATCTGCCGCTGTTTCCCAGCCCCCTCGTCAACAAGGGGCTGAATGACGCAGGTATTCTGACCGACCAACGAAATGCGCCGCGCCCTGTGGGTCCCAAATCCGACATCGGCGCTGTCGAGTTGCAATAAGCAACGCCCTCTGCAGGGGTGGGATAACCCCACCCTTGCAGTTCTCATCACTATACGCAATCCGAACCCGGAACGCCGTCCGCCCCCCCTTCGTCTTGTAATGGTAACAATTTGTGCGCGACAAAAAACAAATTTTGTGGTATAGTGCGCGTGTAACCCGAGCGACTTTCGCACCTCGCGCCCAGGCGCAAACGTGCAGAAAGGAGATCTGTATGTACAGACGAGCAATCGTCCTCTTTGGTGTTGTGGCAATGGCGCTGTTTCTCTCGTTTGCGCTGGCGCCTCGAGTGAATGCAAGCCCCTCCTCGCAAACCGGCGTGTTCCAAACGCGCTACTTTAATTTCTATGATGCGGGAGGGCGTGAATGTCCGGACCACCAGGCGTCGTTCGTAACTACCGACACCGAGATTTTCAAATACTGGCCCGAAGGCACCTCACCCGTGCCCGGCATCATCAACACGATCAACTATATGGTCTGTTGGCGCGGCTCGGTCTACTTTCCGAGCGCCGGGACGTACACGGTCTATACCCTCAATGACGATGGGATGAACGTGTGGGTGCAGGGCAACATCGCAATGAACGCGTGGTTCGACCAGGGTCCCACGTGGCATCAGGGCGATTTCAATATCCCTGCTCCGGGTTACTATAATGTCGAAGTAAAATACTATAATGCGCCAAATGCGGGCGTCGCGTGTGTGTCGTGGGGACTCAAGGGGCAACCCTATCCATGGCGCTGTCCGTTCCCGCCCGCTCCTCAGCCGCCGCCGCCGCCGCCGCCGGTCTGTCCCGGTTGCTGGCCCTGTCAGGGCTGTCCGCCACCGCCGTGTCAACCGTGGCCCAATTGCAATCAACCACAGCCGCCGTGTCAGCCATGGCCCAATTGCAACCAACCGCAGCCGCCGTGCCAGCCGTGGCCCAACTGCCCGCCACCGCAGCCCCCGCCGCCGCCGCCACCACCACCCAAGCCGCCTGCCACGTGCTGGTACAGCATCCGCTACGGCGACACGCTGACCAGCATTGCATGGAGATTTGGCGTAACTACCTGGCAGTTGCAGCAGTGGAACAACATCCAAAATCCAAACATGATTTATGCAGGCATGGTCATTCGAGTCTGCGGATTTCACTAAACCAGACCTTCGGGGCTAAACACCCCGAAGGTTTTTTTCGCGCATGGAACGGGCGCGTATAAAATAGCGAAAGAATGCAAGTATCCACGCCTCGTTTTTCGCGATTGGCGCCCTGGGCTGCGTTGTGCGCGTTCCTTGCTGTTTTCGCTGTATTGCTTGCTCCTCATTCTGCCCGGGCGCAAACTCCATACAACGGTTTTTGGGCAACCTATTTTCAAGGCAAGACGCTCTCGGGCAAACCACTCGTTTCACGGCTGGAACCCGTGATCAATTGGTCGTATCCCCCCGGCGGCTCGCCCGCGCCGGGGGTCGTCCCCTCGACCAACTTTTCGACGCGCTGGGAAGGTTGGGTCTCGCTCGACCGCGCCGGACCCTGGACATTTACCTATACGTCGGATGATGGCGGGCGCGTGTGGCTCGACAATGCTCTGGTCATTGACATGTGGTACGATCACCAGCCGTTTACGCGGTCGGTCACGCTCGAATTGACTGCGGGGTATCATCTGGTGCGCGTCGAATATTTTCAGGGTGAAGGCAGCATGACCTCGCAGCTTGTCGTGACGCCGCCGGGAATGTTCCCCGATTGGATGGGCGAATATTTTGACAATCCGTATCTGGTTGGCGAACCGCGCTATCGCGTCAACGATGTAGACATTAACTTTAACTGGGGTGCCGGCGCACCCGACCCGCGTCTTGCGACAGAGAACTTTTCCGTGCGCTGGTCTCGCGTGATCCAATTTGCCACGGGTAGTTACACTTTTTCCGCCACCGCGGATGACGGCGTGCGCGTGTGGGTGGGGGACACGCTGGCGATTGACGGGTGGATGCCCCAGCAGCCGCGGACCTATACCAAGACGTTGTATCTTGACGGCAGCTATCCCGTCCGCGTCGAGTATTTTGAACAAGACGGGCAGGCGGTCATGAATTTTTTCTATCAACCGGCCAATCCCGAGTCCGCAGTTTCTCCACTCGATGAGGGATGGCGCGGTGAACTGTTTGCCAATGCGCGCCTCATGCCGCCCGTGGCCTGTGAGCAAGCGGCGCCGAAACTCGCGTTCGACTGGGGCGGTCGTTCCCCCGGCTGCAATCTGCCCGGACAGCTCTTTTCGGCGCGGTGGCGCGCGACGCTCGACACTCTGGCGGCCGGTTTTTATACTGTGCGTTTGACGGTGGACGATGGGGCGCGCATTTATCTGGATGGGCGGCAGATTTTGGACGCCTGGCGCGAGCAGCCGCCGGCGCGCTATGCCGCGACGGTCTATTTGGACGCGGGTCCGCACGAATGGCGCGTCGAATATTTTCAGGGGTCCGGGGGCGCGCAACTTGCCGTCGAAATTCTCGCGGGTGTGTTTGCTCCCGCGCCCCAGGTCGGCGCGACACAGGAAACGATCGTGGATGCGCAGGGACCCGGCTGGATGCAGAGCGCGAGCGATTCGGCGTGGCAGACGGTCCCGGTTGGGCAGGGTGGCAGCGCGCTGTTGAGCAAGAACAATGCGTTCATGCAGCCGCTCTCGAGGTGGGGGCGCTGGTATCCGTCGCTCGACGCGCCAGGGAGCTATCAAGTGCTTGTGTATATCCCGCCGGGCGCGGCGACAACCAGGAACGCGCGCTATTGGATTTATCACGATGGGCGCTTTGATTCGGTCGCGGTCGCGCAAGGGGCATACAACGACGCATGGGTCTCGCTCGGTGTCCTGGACTTTGCCGCGCGTGGCGGTGAATTTGTGATGCTTTCGGATGTGACATACGAACCGGCTGGCTCGACCACTCTGGTGTGGGACGCAGTGAAATTTGTCGCGCGCTAATGTCACGTTTTTGAACAACATGGATGACCTCTATCTTCAGCTCGGTCAGCTGGAACGCACGCAGCTGATTCACAGACAGGATGACGTCGAACTTGCCTACCAGTTCAAACATGCTTTGGCGCAAGAGGCGACGTATCAATCCCTGCTCGTCAAAACACGCCGCGACATTCATTTGCGTGTCGCCATCTACTATGAGCAGTTGTATGCCACCGCTCCCGACCGCTATGCTCCGCTTTTGGCGCATCATTACGATGGGGCGGGCGACGCGGCCAAGACCTTTCACTATGCTCTGGTGGCGGGCGACGCTGCCGCGCGTTTGTATGCCCACACAGAGGCGTTGGCGCATTATGACCACGCGCAAGAGATGCTCCGCCGTCTCACAAACACGCCGGAAAAGAATGTTCCGCTTGATGCGGAAGTTTTGCGTCTTTATACAAACCGGGGCCGTGTGCTTGAATTGAGCAGTCAGTTTGATCGGGCATTGGAGAATTATTCCGAAATGGAAATGCTGGGGCGCGCACAGCAGAATTCCGGTCTGGAATTGGCAGGTCTGACTGCGCGCGCCATTCTCTATTCGACCTATACCCCCGTGATGGATCGTGTGGAGGGCAAAGAACACAATGCGCGCATCTTGGCGCGCGCGCGTGAAATTGATGATCGCGCGGCAGAAGCCAGGATTCTGTGGATCATGTCGCTGCACGCCAAATACGCCGTGGGCGAGATTGCCCTTACCATTGAATACGGCGAGCGCGCTTTGGAACTTGCGCGCGATCTCGGTCTGCAAGAGCTGAATGCCTTTATTCTCAATGACCTTGCCACGCCCTATGCGATGACGGGACAGTTCGACAAGAGTCGCGCTGCGACGCAAGAGGCGATAGGCATTTGGCAAGAGCTCGGAAATCTGGCGATGCTGTCGGATACGGTCGCGAATTTGATCCCGCTCGATTTCTATATGGGCGCAATAGACAAGGCGAAACAGGCGTATGCCGAATCCTTTCGGCTGAGCCAATTGACCGGGAGTTTGTGGGGTCAGGCATACAGCCAGATGCGGATGGGGAGCGTGTTTGCCGAACGCGGCGAGTATGGCGAGGCATTCAAGGTAATGCAAGAGTGTCTGCTCACCTCCGCCAGGGCGGGCTTTAACCCGCCGCAGGCGTGGACCCGGGCGCAGTATGCCTGGCTGCTCGGAGAGATTGGGCTTTATCAAGAGGCGGTCAGAGAAGCAGAACTTGCTGTCGCCATGATAGACCAAGTCCCCCCATTTACGACCTTTGTCCTCATTGCGCGGATGCACGTTGCCGTTTTGGTTGGGGACCTGGCTACCGCCGAAAACATCAGCCAACAGCCGGTATTTCAAGCCGAGTCCAGTTTTAAATTCGATCCCGGCTGGGTTGCGAGCAGGGCGTTGGCGGAAGCGGAATTCGCTTTGGCGCGCAGAGATCACGCGCGGGCAATCGAGAAATTGGACCCTGCCATTCGCTTTTTTGAAACCCGCGGGCTGCCGACCTATTTGTCCGATTTGCTCTATTTAAAAGGGCATCTGCTCGACTTGCAGGGGGATACCAGAGCCGCCCTCGCCGTATATGACGAGGCGCATCGCGCCGCCGTTGCGATCCTTTCGCGTCGTATGTTGTGGAAGATCCTACAGGCGCAGAGCGAGATAAATGAGCGGCTCGGGAATGCGCCGCTCGCGGCAGAGCAGCGGACGCGCGCCCGCGAGGTGGTCGCGTATATCTGCGAGCGTCTGGATTCGGAGGCGCATGTGAAAGCGTTTATGGCACTCACTCGAGTTGCTTGCTAACATCAAGTCGTCACTACGAGCCCAAATCATTTTCCATAAAGTAGAGCGGGTTGGCAGAGTGAAATCAAACCATTCGGGTCTGCTTTAATCTTCCGCATTTTTGAGAACGCTGTGCGATGACCGAAACACTTGAACTGATTCTGGCGATTGCGATCGTGATTGCGGCTGCCAAGCTCGGCGGTTATCTTGCCACGCGCCTGCGCCAACCGGCAGTGTTGGGCGAATTGTTGATGGGGTTGATTCTGGGTCCGTCGGTCATCAATTTGTTTGGCATCGGTCCCTTTGCGGGCGGGCACTCGAAAGATGTGATCTATGAACTTGCCGAGATTGGCGTGATTTTTCTAATGTTTGTCGCCGGACTCGAAGTTGACCTCGAGGAAATGCTCAAATCGGGCAAGGTCTCCCTCCTTGCAGGCAATCTCGGTGTGTTGTTCCCGCTCTTGCTGGGCGCAGGCGCTGCCCTCGTGTTCGGGCTGGATTTGTACGCGGCAATTTTTGTCGGACTGATCCTTACGGCAACGAGCGTCAGTATTTCTGCTCAAACGCTCCTCGAATTGGGGGTCCTGCGCACCAAAGAAGGGCTTGCTTTGTTGGGCGCGGCGGTGGTGGATGATGTCGTCGCAATCCTTGCCCTCTCGGTCTTTTTGGCGATCACGGGCGTGGGCGATGCGTCAAGACCGTTGTGGCTTGTGATCGTATTGATGGTTGTATTTTTTGTCGCCGCCCTGTTTATCGCTTCTCGCTTGTTCGCCCCGCTCACCCGCATCATTGTCAACCTGCCAATCAGCCAGGGTCTGCTTGCATTTGTGATCACGGTAACGCTGATCTTTGCCTGGGCGGCAGAAGTGGTGGGCGGAGTCGCGGCGATCACGGGGGCGTTCATTGCCGGAGTTTTTTTTGGTCGCACCGCTTTTCATCAAGAAATCGAACGCGGGATGCACACCATCACCTACTCGTTTTTCGTGCCGATCTTTTTGGTCAGCATCGGACTGCGCGCCAACATCCGGGAGATTGATAGCGCGGGTCTGGTGTTTCTGGTCGTCCTCATCATTGTTGCCGTGGTATCAAAGGTTATTGGCAGCGGGCTTGGCGCGCGGCTGGGCGGCTTTGATCTGCTGCCGTCCTTTCGGGTTGGACTGGGCATGGTCTCGCGCGGCGAAGTAGGGTTGATCATCACCACCATCGGCTTGAACACCGCGCTGGTCACGACCGAGGAATATTCTCAGGTGGTCATCATGGTCCTGGTCACCACGCTCGTCACGCCGCTGTTGCTGCGGTGGGCGTATGGGCTTGATGCGGGTAATGCGTCTGCCGCGCCTGCGGGCGCACGCGACGGCACGTAACTTGCGAAATGGGAGGTTGAGGATGGCGCAACTCTTGGTCCTGGTGATTGATAATACCGAGCTCACCCCGGATATATTGACGGCGTGGGAGACAGCCGGTGTCCCCGGTGTTACGCTGGTGGACAGCACGAGCAGCCATCGCGGGCATGACGACTCGCGCGACGATTTGCCGTTCGTCGTATCTCTGCGCTCGGTGCTCGAGAGCCAGGAAAAACGCACCCAGATGCTGTTTTCGGTGATTGAAAGCGATGTCGTCTGCAGCGAGGCGGTCAATGCGGTGCTGAAACTGATTCCCGACCTGGGTCAGGGGCATCGCGACATCATGTTCACCATGCCCGTCACCCGGGTGTGGGGCTACCCCGCCGTCCCCGCGTCAGAATAAAGCCGTAGAGACGCAATATTTTGCGTCTCGCGCCTGGGACCCGTTTTTTCTCATCTTGTTCTCAGCAAAACATGATATGAACGGATTTGCCCTTTGAACGCCTCTGCGTACAGTTGACTTATGAGATCGAAACGTTTTTTGCCGCTTGCGCTTGTGCTTTTTGTCGTCGCCTTTGCGCTGGCGTGTCGCACCGCCGACACGATTGTCCAATTGAGTTCACGTTCCGGCGGCAGCTCGCGTGCGGCGACGCGTCGTCCGACGCGTGTTGCCGTGGATCAACCGGTCCGTCAAGATACTCCGATTGTGGCGGTTACGGACATCCCCTTTGCGCAGCCACCGACGAATGAGCCGGCGCCCGAAGACTCTGACGAACCCACCGTCGCCAGTCCGCCGACCAGTCGCCCCCCGCCGCCTCAAGTCAAACCGACTGACCCACCTCCGGCTAGTCCCGTGCCGCAGCCGACGACGCCGCAATTTCTGTACCGCATTCAAGAGTCTCGCTGCGGACCGAATGTGCGTACTTATATCGAAGGCACTGTATATGAAGGCAGCGTCGGCAAAAATGATGTGTTGGTGCGGATTTCGCAAGGTCCGGACGGCGGTCCCGACCCGAACGACGACTATCGTACCGGGACTGACCCGCGCCGCAAGGGTTACTATTATCACAATATTGATGCCAATGCGCCGCATGATGGCACATGGTATATCTGGGTGCTGGACAAGGACACCCTCCAACGCATTTCCGAGATTGCGATTGTCAAGACGGATGCGACCCGCGTGGAGGATTCCGGCAGCAGCGCGGGATCGTGCCAGTCCGCGACTGTGAATTTTTCTACTACCGGACCCAAACCGCCTTCAACGCCGACCAACACACCTCGCCCGACAGATTCGGGCGGTCAACAGCCGTCCGCGACCCCGCGCCCAACGCAAGATATGGGTGATGACAGCTAGCGCAATACAAAAAGAGTGGTGACAGATTCATTTCTGCCACCACTCTTGTTTTTGGTCCTCGCTCATTCCGCGGACATTGCTTTTAGTTCGACACCCTCGGCGCGCAGCGCCTCAGTTACAGCGCGCGCAATCTCGACTGCATAGGGTGTGTCGCTGTGAATGCACAGGGTATCTACCTCCATTGGCAGCAGACTGCCGTCAATTGCCCGCACGGTCCCTTGGCGCACGAGCTGTATCGCCACCTGCACCGCCCGCGCGGGTGAAGCAATAACCGCGCTGATTTCCGTGCGCGGCATGAGCGTGCCATCCCCTTTGTAGGCGCGGTCTACAAAACCTTCGCGTCCACCCGACAGCCCGAACTCGTTTGCCGCTTGCATCAATCTGGAATTTGCTAGACCCACAAGGACCAATCTCGAGTCAAAGCGAGTGACTGCCCGCGCGATTGCTCTGGCGACGGTCAAATCTTCGGTCGCGGCAGTATAGAGCGCTCCGTGCGGCTTGACATGTCGTAGGGTCGTGCCCTGCGCCCGAGCGAAGCCCGCGAGCGCGCCCAGTTGGTACAAGAGCAAACTCTCGATTTCGCTTTCAGACATTTTGATCGCGCGCCGCCCAAATCCCGCCAGGTCCATATATCCCGGATGCGCGCCGAGTGCCGCGCCGTGCGCCTTGGCGAGCGCGACAGTGCGCTGCATCACCATTGGGTCGCCGCCGTGAAACCCGCACGCGATATTGGCAGAGGTGATGTATGGCATCAACGCCTCATCCTCACCAAATTCATAAATGCCGAAACTTTCGCCAAAATCGGCATTCAAATCCATCTTCATGGCGCTGCGACCTCCATTCTGCCGAGCGTGGCGGTATTATTCTGCAGCGGCAAACCACCGGGCACGGTGACGCGCACGATGTATTTTCCCGGCGCGAGCGAATTCGGCAGGGTCACGCTCACATCCTGTCGCACATACTCCCCTGACTTGCCGGTGACGCTGCCGGGTTGTGTTGCGATGACTTTGCCCAGTTCTTCCGAAACCGTCACCTCATAATCGCGAGGGGTCTCTTGCAGCAGATTGCGCCACAAAAGCGTGATGGGTATGCTTGCGCCAGGGAGATACGGCTCGGTTGTGTCAAGGTCATAGCCGCTCAATTCCACCCCGCCCAGATCGCGCACGACCGTTTTGGAGACGCCGAGCAGTTCGCGCGGCATGTTGACCTGCTGCGCATCAATCCGGTAGCGCTCCAATTCTTGTTGACCGTAAATTTCGCCTGTTTCAGGGTCATACAGCGTAACTTGAAGTGCGTACTCGCCCGGCGCCGCGCCCACAACCACCGGCACACGATACGTGTCGGCGATGTATTCGCCGTTTCGCCACAAATTGGTCGGGTACGCGTCCAGTACAGGTTGGCGATCCAGCTGTCCCGCGGTCCTGCCTTGCGCGTCGAGCAATTTCAGCGACACCAGGCGCGCATTTTGCAACTTGGTCTGCGGCTGCCAATAGAGCGTCACGTCCACGTATTGCTGGGGGTTCCACGGTCCATCAACCGCATGTCCGATGTGCGATTCGGTGTCGTACCCCAACAATTTTACGTCGCCAAAATCGGCATCCAAGGGCTTGAGCTTGGTCGGCGCTTCCGTCTTGTTCGCTTTGGTTTGGACCCGGATCAACGGACCCACCGACGTCAGCGAATATTTTTCGGCAAGCCCCGCCAGCGTGCGCGTCAAATAGACCGTGCGATTGCGGGCGAGCGCATCCTGAATCGCCTTGATGCGGTCCTCTTCCGAGTCCGCCGCAATCGTCTCCACCGGATTGTATGATTGCCCCGTGTCTTGAAGATAGCGCAGCAGAGACATTTCTCCCAGAATCCCAATGATCGTCGCGTTCTCGGGAAATCGTTGTGCCAGCACCTGACGCCCATACTCGATAACGTCGAGCTTGGCGGACAAATCCACCCGCGCATAGTGGTCACGATACAAACTGAATGGAATCAGAAGCAGGACGAGCGCGCCGACGGTCGCCGCAATTGTCGCCGCGCGATTTGAAAACGCATAATAAACAAGCCACAGGGCGCCTGCCAGCCCTGCCGCGCCGAGCAGAGCCAATATCACATAGGTCGGGATGAAAAAGACGTTAATGTCGGCGACTTGATAGGACAGGACAAAAACCAGATTCGCCCCCAGCGCGAGGGCCAGCAAGAGCCACTCGCGCCACGCGCGCAAAAACAGCGTCACCAGACCCCCGCACGCGGCGACCAAGCCCCACGCGCTCATGTCGTTCACCAGCAGATCAAAAAAATAGCTCGCATCGCGCGCCTGGTTGAATGGGTTTTCGGTGACAAAGACCGTGTATGCCGTGCCGAGGACCCAATTGATAAACCCATCCGGCGTGTTTTGATATGCGCCATCCAGCGACAAAGTCACGGCGCCGCGAATGGGCAGATACAAATAGAGCAAAAGGGGAAGAGCGAATGCGAGCGCGAGCTTGACCAGCATGACCGGCTGTCGGAACATGGAACGGTCATAGCTTAGCACATAGACGACGAGCGCGGGATACAGCAGCACGGACATGCGATGATGCGTAAGCATCAGCCCGGCAAAAAAAGCGAGCAGCACGAGTGAAATTTGACTCGCAAACCCGTTGCGGTTCTGTATTTCCCCCGACGCCTGAAACGTCCTCTGCTCCCAACTCCATTCCAGCACGAGCCACAACATCATCGCCGTGAGAAACGCTTGCAGGGCATACACCTCGCCGATGACCGCCTGCGACCAGAATGTTTCGCCAAATGCGAGGACGAGCGCAGCAATAAAAGCGGGCGCGCGCACCAAAATATCGCCGAACGGGTTGTTGGCGGTGAACAAATGCTCGGTGATGAGCCGCGCCCCCAAATACACAAACATCACCGCGCCCGCCGCGCAGAGCGCAGACGCCAAATTCACGCGATACGCCACGTCGCCAAAGGGCAAAAATGTCGCGAGTTTGAGCAAAATCGAATAGAGGGGATATCCTGTGGGATGGGCGATTGCCATCCGTGAAGCGAGAAGTTGAAATTCCAGCGAATCGTCAAAGAGATAAGCGACGGTGGGAGCAAGAGTGCGGAGATAGATAAATAGGGTAAATACAAATAGGATCGCGCCCACCAACCAGTCAACCCGTTTGAGGCGATTTTCGAGATTTGCCTGACCGTATTCCATTCCCCGAAATATAGCATGTGGGCACATTAAGGACAAACCATGTATCACGCTACGAACGGGTACGGAATGAATTGTTTGGTCCTTGGTTAGGAGATTTCGGATCTGCCTGATTTTGACTGATATTTTTGCGTTTGACACCCTCCTTTTGCCATGCTATCATCCGCCGCACGCGTTGCCGAATCAAGTAATTTGTATTGGCTTTAGCGAGTCGCCGTACGGTGCAAGGGCGATAGCCGGAGCAAATGAAATCCAATTCGGCGGGAAAGAGGGTTTCACTTTTTCCGGCGCAGCTGTGATAAACAGTTTCGGTCCGCCCCCGTTATCGGGCGACAGAGATGGGTTGAACAAAATTCCGTTCGACCCAAACAAAGGTGGCACCGCGAGCGACGCTCGCCCTTTACAGGGCGGGCGTTTTTTATTCTGTAGGGCAAACGGCGGATTTCATTCGCAACAATTTTGCCCCTCTGCCGATTTCGGCACTGTTGATTCTTGGTTGTGTGTTCTTGTATGTTGCCCGATTATCTCGCGCCAAATCTCGAAATCATTTTTGTCGGTCTCAACCCGGGCCGCTATTCCGACAAAGTGGGGCATTATTTTGCGCGCTCGACCAATCTTTTTTGGACCGCGCTGTATGAATCGGGTCTTGTTTCGCAACGGCTTGGTCTGCAGGACGATGTGCGTATAAACGAATTTGGTTTTGGACTCACCGACCTTGTGCCGCGCGTTACGCCGAACATTGATTCGCTCACGCGCGACGAATTCGGTGCGGGCGGTGAAATCCTGCGCGCCAAAATTGAACGGTTTGCCCCGCGCGTGACATGCTTTGTCGGCATTACAGGGTTCCGCGCCGCTTTTGACCGCCGCGCGGTATTTGGCGCGCAATCCTCCCCCGATTGGGGGAACACAAAACTCTTTATCGTGCCTTCAACCAGTCCGCGCAATGCCCACTACCGGCCCCGAGTGGTCGAGTGGTTTAGCGAATTGAAACGATTCCAACATTCCTTGAAACAGGAGCAACTGTCATGAACGACATTCGAATGATTCGTGAAAAACCCGACTTGATGCGCGAGGCGCTCGTCAAACGCCAGATGGACCCCGCGCCCATAGACCGCATTCTGGCGCTGGATGAAGAACGCCGCGCCAAATTGAGCGAATTGGAGGCGTTACGCGCCCAGCGCAACAGCGCCTCGAAAGAGATCGGACGCATGCAAGACGAGAGCGGGCGCGAGACCATAAAGGACCGGGTGCGCGCCATCAACATTCAAATTGACGGACTCGATACCCTCGTCAGCGAGCTCGACGCGCAGCTGCAAGAGGCGTTATACGAGCTCCCCAACGTGCCCGACCCCGATGTGCCGCCGGGCAAAGATGACAGCGAAAACGTGGTCCTCAAAACCGTTGGCGCATTGCGCGAGTTTGCGTTCACGCCGTTGCCGCATTACGAACTCGGACCCAAACTCGGCTATCTCGATTTCGAGCGCGGCGTCAAGCTGGCGGGCACACGCTTTTATGTGACGAGCGGACCCATCGCCAAACTCCAGCGCGGTCTGATTCAATGGCTGCTCGACCACCACATCGCCCGCGGCTATCGCGAATTCGGGCTCCCGTTCATGGTCAAACAAGATGTCATGCTCGCGGCAGGGCAGCTGCCCAAGTTCAGAGAAAACTTGTATCATGATGTCGAACGGGACGCCTGGTTCGTCCCGACCGCCGAGGTCCCGCTCACGGGTTTGCACATGGGCGACATTCTCGACGGTGAGCAGCTCACGTTGAACTATACCGCTTATACGCCATGTTTTCGCAAAGAAAATCTGGCGGCGGGTAAAGATACGCGCGGCATCAAGCGCGGTTTTCAATTCGACAAGGTCGAAATGTACAAATACTGCAAGCCCGAAGACTCGGAACAAGAGTTGCAAAACATGTTCGCGGACATTGAGGACATTTTGCATCTGCTCAAGATTCCGTATCGCGTAAAACAGCTTTGCACGGGTGACCTTGGGTTTGGTTCGACCAAGACGTATGACCTCGAAGTGTGGGCTCCCGGCATCGGCGAATGGCTCGAAGTCTCGAGCGCATCGAACGTGCGCGACTTTCAAGCGCGGCGCGGCAACATTCGCTTTCGCCGCAGCCCCGGCGCAAAACCCGAATTCGTCCACACGCTCAACGGTTCGGGTCTCGGCATCCCGCGCACCATGATTGCGATTCTCGAAAATTACCAGCAAGAGGATAACTCGATCCAAGTCCCGGATGTTCTGCGCGACTATGTGCGGTTGGATGCGATCAATTAAGGACGACAAAGGACAAAGGATTTGTGTCTCAAGAGACGATAGTTACGTTCGAAACGATGGCACAGGGGGGCGAGGCGCTCGCGCGCGAGGAAAACGGGCGCGTGCTCTTTGTCCCCTATGCCATCGCGGGCGAACGGGCGCGCGTGGAAATTGTCGAGTCCAGGCGCGGCTTTGCGCGCGGGCGTGTGCTTGAGATTCTCGAACCTTCGCCCGCGCGCGTCACGCCGCGCTGTCCGCATTTTCCGCCCACCCCGGCGATCACCAATCTCGAATCCTTTTGTGGCGGCTGCCAGTGGCAGCACATTGCGTACGAATCCCAGCTCGTTTTCAAAACCCGGATTGTGCGCGATCAATTCGCCCGCGTCGCCAAACTGCCCGACGCGCCTGTCTTGCCCATTATCCCATCCAATCAAGAGTGGAGCTATCGCAACAACATGCAGTTTGTGGTGAACGAGAGAGGGCAGCTTTGTCTGCGCGCTCCCGATTCGCACACGCCAGTGCCTATCCGGGTGTGCTATATAATGGACGCAGGCATGGGTGAAACGTTCAAGACGCTGGAACTCGGTCCCGATGGTTTTGACGGTGTTACTTTGCGCGTGGGACAAACGACGGGCGAAAAACTCATCATTCTTGAATCCGAGGACCCCGAAACCCCCGAAATCGAGACCGACGAGCCAGTTTCGATTGCCTTTCGCGGCGGCGGCGTAACCGTCCCGATCCTGGGCAGAGAGACGCTCACCGAAAGGGTGGGCGACCGGGAGTTTCAAATTTCCCCCGATTCATTTTTTCAGGTCAACACGCCGATGGCGGAACTCTTGCTGGAGCTGGTGCGCGAATACCTGGAGCCGCGACCGGAGGATGTGCTTTTGGACGCCTATGGCGGGGTTGGATTATTCGGCTCGAGTCTGGCAGGCAAGGTGGCGCGGGTGATCGAAATCGAGGACAACCCCCATTCCGTTGCCGATGCCCGGGCGAACGCCGCCGACCTGTCCAACATCGAAATTCTCGAGGGGCGAGTGGAGGATATTCTGCCCAAACTCGAAACGGCAGTTGACATTGCCGTGGTTGACCCGCCGCGTGCGGGGTTGGAACGCGGCGCGCTCGATGCGCTGGCAGCAAAAAAACCGCGCACCATTGCCTATGTCTCGTGTGACTCTGCCACGCTTGCGCGCGATGTGGCGCGCCTGCTCGAACATGGTTATCACCTCGACCGCGCCCAGCCGGTTGACCTGTTCCCGCAAACCCATCATATCGAATGTGTTGCAAAACTCTCACGCTTGTGACAATTGTTCAACCCGCCGAACGCGCGTACAATACCCGGCGTGACGCAAAAAGTCTGGACCTATGTTGTGCGGCAGGGTGGGTCGGGGATCGAACTCCTCGTTTTTGACCAGGTTGACGTCAACGCCGGTGTACAGATTCCCGCCGGAACAGTGGAACAAGGCGAAGACATTCAGGCGGCTGCCAAACGCGAATTGATGGAAGAATCCGGTGTCCGCCTGGACGTTTTTTCACGGATCGCAGTGATCGAACGAAATTGGCATGGAGAGGATGTACGGGCGCATCTCTTTGCTGCATGGGCTTGGCCCGAGACAGCGGACGAATGGGTCCATCAGGTGACAGGCACAGGGGAGGATGAGGGAATGCGCTTTCGGTTCTACTGGTTGCCGCGCATAGACTGGCACAAGTTGTATGGGGATTTCAAACTGGGCTATCCGGCGCTTGACCAATTCATCGCCAATTCATACAATTTCGACAAACCATGAACGCACAAGAACTTGTCAAAAAATACGCGGCGGGCGAACGCGATTTTTCCAATGCCGATCTCAAGGGCGTGAACCTCGTCGAAACTAAACTGCGCGGCATCAATTTGCACGGGGCGAATTTGGAAAAAGCCAATCTCGGCTGGGCGAACCTCGAAGGCGCAGACCTGACGGGCGCGATTCTCAAAGGGGCGATGCTCAACGCAGCCAACCTGCATGGCGCAAATTGCGCGGGCGCAGATTTTTCCGATGCCAAACTCAAGACCTGCGGCTTGCGCGAGGCAAATCTCGAAGGGGCGAATCTGCGCGGCGCAGTCCTGGTTGGCGCCAAACTCGTGGGCGCAAATCTCCGCAACGCCAATTTGTCCAAGACCCATCTCGACGGCGCGGATTTTACCGACGCGATCACAGAAGGCGCCGATGTCACGTTTACCGAAACGACCAACACGGTCGGGCTGGTCATCTCCAAGGACAAGGTGTCGCTGAAAAAGATAGACCGCTTGCAAAAAGATTGAGCAGGTGCATGTATGGGACAGCTTTTGAATCATCTCAAACCCCTACCGGTGAGCAAGGAATTGGAATATCCCGAATCGGATGGCAAACCCATGGGTGAAACGCAAATCCATATCCAGGCGATGCTCTATTTGTTTGCGGCGCTCCAATATTATTTTCGGCAAGCATCCCAAATCTATGTCTCTGCCAACATGCTCCTGTATCATGAGGAAGGAGACATCACCCAATTCGTCGTGCCCGATGTGTTTGTGGTCCAAGGAGTCAGCAATCACGTGCGTCGGACCTACAAGATGTGGGAGGAGGGAAAGGGCCCGACCGTCGTTTTCGAGATCACCTCCAAGGGGACCCGGATTCAGGACCTTGCCAACAAGCGCGGTTTGTACGAAATGCTCGGCGTGCGCGAATATTTCCTCTTTGATCCTTTGGATGAGTATCTCAAACCTCGACTGCAGGGGTTCACACTGGTAGGCGGCGGTTTCCAGCCCATTGAGCTGCAGGCAGATGGCTCGATGTATAGCCGGGAGCTGGGCTTGAGTTTTGTCCCCGAGGACAAGCTCTTGCGGCTTAGAAATCCCGAGACCGGCGAGTTGTTGCCGACATTCAACGAAGCGTTCGAGCAGGCAGAGGCGGAAGCAGAGCGCGCGGCGGCAGAGACAGAGCGCGCGATGGCAGAGGCAGGGCGCGCGGCGGCAGAAGCACAACGCGCCGACCTTGCCGAGGCAGAGTTGGCAAAACTTGCTGCCGAGCTGGAGCGTTTGCGGAGACAAAAAGAGGATTAGTAAAACAATGAGCGAGGAGTCCGCTCATTTGTCATGTTCCTTGACGAGCTGTTGAATGATGGGACGTGCGGTCCTCAAAGCGTTTGCGCGGTGGCTAATCTGATTCTTCTCTTGTGAGGACAGTTCTGCCAGATGCAGACCGCGGTCTGCGACAACGAACACGGGATCATAACCAAACCCGTTCGTCCCGCGCGGCTCGAACCCGATTTCGCCCTTGCAAACGCCTTCGGTTGTCCAAGAGTTGCCCCGGGCATCGTTGAGCACAATCACACAGCGAAAGCGCGCCGTCCGTTTTTCTTGGGGCACATTCCGCAGTTTATCCAAAAGAAACTCGTTCCGTTCGGCGTCAGTCTTGGCATCACCCGCATAGCGTTTGGAATAGACCCCGGGTTCTCCGCCCAGCGCGTCCACCTCCAACCCCGAATCGTCGGCGAGCGTGGGCAGCCCGCTCATGGCGGCATAGGCATCCGCCTTGATGCGCGCATTTTCCAGGAACGTCGCGCCGGTTTCCTCCACATCGCGCGCAATGCCGACATCGTCCAGTGTGACAAGCTCCGGCTCGCGCGCACCCAACAGTTCCCGGTATTCTCTCAGTTTTTCGCGATTGTGTGTGGCTATCAGTAGTTTCATATATTTTGTATTTTACACAACCTTTAATAGAATCGCCGCATCCTGTCTGCAAGGAATACTATGGATCTTGAACGCGGATTTTCCATCATCGAAGTCCTCATCCTCCTCATGGTCGGGGTGCTGGTCGCCTGGATTGGCTCTATTGAATATCGCATGATGCGCCAGAATCGGACTTTGCGCGCTCTGTTCAGCGGACGGACCGGGGCAGACCTGGAACAGGTGCTCCGTGAATATATGGAGCGCATGGACCGCACCGACCAGACGATCAAGGAATTTAATCAGCGGGCAACGCGGATCGAGCAACAAGTTCCTTTTACCGTCTCGCATGTGGGGGTTGTCCGTTTTAACCCCTTTGCGGACAAGGGCGGCGACCAGAGCTTTGCCGTCGCTTTTTTGGACGATCACCACGACGGCGTCGTCTTTACGGGGCTCCATTCGCGCGCGGACGTGCGTGTTTATGCCAAGCCGATTGTTGGCGGCGTTTCCACGTATCCCCTGACCGACGAAGAATCCGAAGCTATAGGTCGTGCGCTGACCAAAAAGTAATACGCGGACAGTCTCGAAACTGAAAACGCGGACGGTTCTGACGCCGCGCCGACGATGTGCGGCGAGCCGGGACCGACCGCGTTTTGCTTGCCTGCGCGGGATGACAAACCGAGTCACGAGAATATGCTATAATCGCGGCGCGAATGCGTTGTGCGTTGATTATGACGGTCAAGAACGAAGCGGAGGCGCTGCCGCGTTTGTTCGAGACTCTTGCCTTACAAACCAAACAACCGGACGAGATTATTGTCGCTGACGGCGGTTCGACCGATAGCACCGTTCGACTCGTCCGCGACGCGACGCTTGGCGCGCCGGTCCGGGTGCTGGAATGTCCCGGCGCAAACATTTCCGAGGGGCGCAATGCGGCGATTCGCGCGACCGACGCCGAGATCATCGCGAGCATGGATGCGGGCGTGCGTCTGGATCCGCGATGGTTCGAACGCATTACCGCCCCCTATTTTGGCGAAAATGCCCCTGATGTGGTCAGTGGCTTTTTTCTTCCCGACCCGCACGGCGCGTTCGAAACCGCGCTTGCCGCGACCACTCTGCCCGAATTGGGCGATATTCATCCCGAGACCTTTATGCCCTCTTCGCGCTCGGTCTCGTTTCGGCGCGCGGCGTGGGAGAAAATCAAGGGCTATCCGGAGTGGCTCGATTACTGCGAAGACCTGATTTTTGATCTGGAGCTGCGGCGCGCGGGTTTTCGCTTTTATTTTCAGCCCGACGCGCTCGTCTATTTTCGCCCGCGCCCCACGCTCGGAAAATTTTTTCGCCAATACTATTTGTATGCGCGCGGCGACGGCAAGGCAAATCTCTTTTGGAAACGGCATCTGGCGCGGTATGCGACCTATCTCGGCGCGATTCCGCTTTCGTTTGTGCTGCTGCCATTCTTGCCACTCGTTTCCGTGATCATGTGGTTGGTCGGCGCGTATGCCCTGTTCGGCACACCCTACCGTCGTCTGTTTCGAGCTTGGCACAGGTTGTCACGCGCTGACAAGACCGCTTCATTTCTATACGTTCCCATAGTTCGTATCACCGGTGATGTCGCAAAAATGATCGGCTATCCTGTCGGCGTTGGATGGCGGCTGAACCGCAAAATATAGACGCGAAACGGGTCGTGCGGCGGCTTTTGAGGAACCTTGATGAAAGTCGGTTATGTTTATTCTCCCCTTTGTCTGATGCATTCTTCTGCGGGACATCCCGAAGCGCCCCAGCGGATCGAAGCGATTCTCCAGGTCTGGCAGGACACGGGCTTGATGGAAAAACTGGTTGCCATCGAGCCAACTCCCGCCACAGATGAGGACTTGCTGCGTGTCCATTCTCAAAAGCACCTCAACACGATCGAGTCTGCTCATCGGCGCGGAGGTCTGCAGATTGACGGCGACACGTACATGAACGGGTACTCTCGTCAAGCGGCGTATCTCGCCGCGGGCGCGGCAATGAACGCGGTGGACGCGGTCATGACGGGTGTGGTGGATGCCTCGTTCTCGTTGATGCGTCCGCCCGGGCACCACTCGACGCGCGATCTGGCGATGGGCTTTTGCCTCTTTAACAACATTGCGGTCGCCGCGCAGCATGCCATCGAGCATTACAATCTCGAACGCGTGCTGATCATGGATTTTGATGTGCATCACGGCAACGGCACTCAGGACATTTTCTATTCGTCGCCGCAAGTATTCTATTTTTCCACCCACCGTTATCCTTTTTATCCCGGCTCGGGGCACTGGCGCGATATCGGCGCGGACGATGGCGCGGGCTTTAATATGAATGTCCCTCTGCCGCACAGCGTCGGGAATGAGCAATACGCCCGGATTTGTGACGACTTGATGTATCCTGCGATGGCGCGCTACCAGCCGCAGCTCGTCCTCGTCTCGGCGGGGTATGATGCGCACTGGGCGGACCCGCTCGGCGCGCTGACCCTTTTGGACGCGACCGGATTTGCCTATATGACCCAGGTTTTGCACAGCATCGCCCGCGACTATGCCGGGGGTCGGATTGCGCTGATTCTGGAGGGGGGCTATAACTTTGACGCGCTCGCCTGGTCGAGCCGCGCGTCGGTCGAGGCGCTTTTTGGCAGTCCGGTGGAGGATGACCCCGTCGGCGCGCCTCCCCGCGAGGAGCGCGATATTTCTGACCTGATCGAGCATCTACAGGGGGTCCACCAACTGGTATAGCCGGGGTCATTGAGCCAAAGACCCCACCCAAAACGCTATTGCGCCCGTGACCGGATTTATTATAATTTTTCCTTATGGCTGACGTAACCTTACGCGAGTCCCTCGACCTGATGCGCTCGTTCCTCCGTGCCGGGCATTTGGCAGAGGCGTTTGCCCTCGGGCGGCATATCCTCCATTTCTACCCCAAGCATATCGAGACGTATACCGTCCTCGCGCAGGTCAGTCTCGCCACCAATGACCTGGCGGGCGCAAATGATCTGCTGCGGCGCGTGCTCAGCTCTGACCCCGAAAACGTGGTTGCATTGGCGGGCATGGCGCTCATCAACCAGGCACAGGACAAACAGGGCGAGGCGCTGTGGTATCTCGAGCGCGCGTATGAAATCCAACCCTCGAATGACGAGTTGCGGGGCGAGCTCTTGCGCCTGCGCGAACAATATTACGGGACTGCGCCAGGGCGCGTCGAGTTGACGCCCGGCGCATTGGCGCGCGTGTATGCGCGGCAGGGACAGTATGCCCAGGCAATCGGCGAATATCGCCGCCTGCTTCGCAGCGAGTCGCGACGCTATGACGCTCAGGTGGGGCTTGCGGAAACGCTCTATCGCGCGGGGCGTACCGATGAAGCAGCGCAAGTCGCCCAGGCAGTAATGTCAGAGGCGCCGTATGCTCTCAAACCCAACCTTATTCTCGGCGCGCTGTGGACCGAAAACGCCGTGCCCGAGGGACAACAATTTCTCCAACGCGCCCATCAACTTGACCCCGAACACCGCGTGGCGCGCCAACTATTGGGCGAACGCTTTGATGGAGCGGACCCGCCGCGCCTGCCCGAGATGGGCGAAAGCTCTACAGCCCCCGTTGCGCTGCCCGCACCCATCCAAGCCCAACCGTCCGAGACAATCCCGTCCGAACACGATACCGCATACGCCGCGCTCTTGCTGGGCGAAATTGAACGCGCCCAGGAACCGGATGTCTCTGTTTCGGAACCGTTCGCAGCCGGTCCGCTGACACCCGCGCATCCCGGGTCCGCGCCCGATAGAGCAGAATCCCGTCCGGAAATGACGGCGGCTCAAGTCGCATCTGCCGCGCTCGCCGTCAATCTGGCTGCCGAGGCGCTTGGTTCCGCTGGGACAGACACCGACTCGGTCATGTTCGACGCCGAACCCGTAGCAACATCGCAAATCAACTCAGATACCTCCGACACCCCATTGGCAGAGATCGCCGTGGCGGAGGGTGTCGAGACTGAACCTGCAAAACCTGCCGCGCCTGCCGATCGCTCGACCCGCGGCAAACCCAAAAATATCTCCACAGAAGCGATTGCGGCTGCTGCCGCGGCGCTGGCGACAAGCATCGCGCTCGACAAATCAAACCAGCCCGCGCCCACGCGTCGCACCCACTCGGCAATCCCCAAAGTGCGACCCATCATTCCCGGCGCAGCGGAAAAATTGCCGTCGTGGCTTTATCTCAGTCCTACTCCCGCCAACCCAAACGCCTCTTTTGACGTGCCGGAGGTTGACCAGGATGAATTTGCGACTGTGCTCCCGGAATCCGACCGCTCCGACTGGCTCGTGCAAGCTCAAGCTGCCAGCGAGAACGAGCCGGTCTCGGTGAGCGCTCAGGAAGAACTGCCCGATTGGCTGAGACCTGCCGTTGTTGCGGGCGTCGTGTCGTCAATTGCGCGCGAGGCGCAAGAATCCACGCAACCGCCGCCAACCGATGCCGCGGGCGAATCCGAAAACGAACAGAGTCCTACTGCCAAACCGGCGACTGCAGCCGGAGCTACCGCCGAACTCCCCGAGTGGCTCCGCGAGCCGAAAGCCGCCCAACAACCTCAAGCACCTGTCGTCCCCCCACCGCCCGCCGATGACGCGCCTGCATTGGAACGGTCAAACGTGCCCGAACCGCTCTTGTCCGCTCTTGACACGCAACAAGCGGGATCGGAATCCGACGCCACAGGTCCCATTGCAGCTGTTGGCGTGGCGGCTGTGCTTTTCGAGACGGCGCGTGACGAAACGTCACCCGCCGATATAGCATCGCCGTTGGAAACGGTCGCCGCCGTTCCCACGCTGGAGGAATCCCCGGCTGCCGAGACGACAGCTATTGCATCAGAGAGCGCCCCGCCTGCGGCTGAGGAGGAACGCCCAACTGTGCAGCAACAGCCCGACTCGGCAGCGATGCTGCAAATGGCGCGTGACAAGCGCGACAGCGGCGATCTCAAGGGCGCGCTCGAATTGTACGAGCGCGTCTTGCACCGCCGCCCGAATCACATCGAGCAGGTGATTGCCGATCTGCAAGACATCGTCAAGACGGGTGAGGCGCCCCTGACCGCCAATCGTTTGTTGGGCGAGGCATACGCCATGGTTGGACGGTTCAAAGAATCTCTGGAGCAATACCGGACTGCGATGGGCAAGCATCCCGCGCGGTCATGAACAAGAGCCATGTGCGGCGATTCAATCGCCGCACATGGCTCTTTTTTTTGTTTTTTACGTTTTCGGCGTATGATTACGATGCATCTTGAAAATGGCGCGTCGGATACGGTCCTCGCATTTTTGAGGTGCGTCGCAGATACGCATTCATTCAAATTTGGAGGGATTCTTTGCAACGCACACTCGTGATTATCAAACCTGACGGCGTCCAGCGCGCACTGACGGGAAGAATTTTGGCGCGGTTCGAAGAACGGGGATTCAAACTCGTCGCGCTCAAGCTTGTTGCCGTGGACACGGACCTTGCCGAAGCGCATTACGCCGTCCACAAGGGCAAATTCTTTTATCAGGGACTGGTGGACTATATCACGTCCAGTCCGGTCGTCGTGATGGTGTTGGAAGGTCACGAAGCTATCGGCGCTGTCCGCAAAATGGTCGGCGCAACTCGTCCGTGGGAAGCTGAAGCGGGCACCATTCGCGGCGATTTGGCGCTCATGGGTCTGCGCAACCTGATTCATGCGTCGGACGCGCCAGAAACGGCGGCGAACGAAATCGCGCTGTGGTTCAAACCCGACGAACTGGTCGAGTACACCCGCGAACTGGACAAGTGGGTGAACGAGTAAAACAAACGGCGAGGTCAAGCGACCTCGCCGTTTGTTTTACAGCATCCGCATCACAACCGGCGCGTTGGTCCACAATTCTTCCAGATCGTAAAAATCGCGCGTGCCGGGGTCAAAAATGTGCACGATCACATCGCCATAGTCCAACAAAACCCATCCGGTGCCAACTTGACCATCCGCCGTCATGGGCATTTTGCGGTATTTTTTCAACTTGATTTCGATATCGTCAACGACCGCTTTTGCCTGCCGCTCGCTGTCTACCGTTGCAATTACAAAATAATCGGCAAGACTCGAAACTTTGCCCGTGTCCAGAATTACAATGTCCGAGCCCTTTTTGTCAGAAATCACGTCGGCGATTTGACGCGCCAGTTCGATGGGTTCCAGAAGCAATTCTCCTTGTTTGATAAGCCCTCACGATAGAGAGCCGCGCAAATTATAACACAATCATTCCTTGCCGTAGGCGTCGGTGCGGCGCGGCTGAAGCGGAATCACATGCGCCGCCTGCCAGCCCTGCGGCGTCTCGCGCACCGAAAACTCGACCAATTCACCGCGTTCCAAATTTCGCCGTCCCGCCCGCGCGATCTCTGAATAATGGACAAATACCTCGCGCTCTCCTTCTTGCCACAAAATAAACCCATACCCCTTGTTCTTGACAAACGACTTGACCGTGCCCTGATATCGTTTTTCCGGCGATTTCATATTTCCCCCTGCGAACACAAATCTCCCCTGGGAACGCAAATCTCCCCTGGGAACGCAAATTTCCCCTGGGAACGCAAATTTCCAATTTGCGCTTTACCTGCGTTTCAAACCAACCCCCTCCGCTCCAGGTCCCACGCAAACGCATACCCGAACGGCACGGGCAGCCAGTACGACACGAGCCGGTAGAGCAGAGTTGCGCTCACCGCCACCGGCGTCGGTATCCCCAACGCGGTGGACGTAACCGCCAGCGTCGCTTCGATCACCCCAATCTGTCCCGGCACTGCCGCAATCGTCGCGACCGACGAAGAAACGACAAAAATCAACAGCACTGTCCCCAACGGGACCGGATAGCCCACCGCCCGGAACGCAAAATACAAGGCAATCCAATCACACCCCAGCCGCACAAACGCGCACCCGAACGCGACAAACACTCGCAGCGGGTCCTGCCGCGCCAACGCCAGCGCCCTGTAAAAATCATTCACTCCGCGGCGCACGCGGTCGTGCCGGTAGATGTGTTTGCGCGTGAGCTTGGCAACAAGGATGCTCGTCCCCATTGCCAGCGCATTTACAAATCGTTCGACCCATTCACGATGTCGCACAAACCACACCGCGCCGCTCGCGAGCGCGACCGCGCCCGCAATGACGATTGCCACCACATCCCACCGCACCGCCGACCCCGCCGCGCTCGCCGCCACAATCGTCACGCCCGACAGAAACATTAAAGCCATCGCGCACAGTGAAACCACATCTTCGACGCCCTCCACCGCCGCAAATGTGCCGCCGCGCATCCCACGCTTGAGAAAAAACGCGCCTCGAATGACCAGCCCTGCCGCGCCCCCCACGAATGTGCGGTTCGCCGCTGATGCTGCCACCGTCGCCTCAAACAGGGGGACGGGAGGCACGCGCATTCCCACGATTTCGGCAACCGCGCGCGTCGAAATCGTCATCGCCACATAACGCAGGGCTTGAAACAAAACAATCAAGGCAACGTAGGCGAGATTTGCATTGACCAATAGCGCCAGCGTCTGTGCGCTTCCCGCAAAAAACGTGACCAGCAGCGACGCGCCGAGCGCGAGGAGAAGGAAGACGACGAGCCGGTGGCGGCTCGGGGAGCGGGTCGGCGAAACGGACCCTGCCTCAATTGGAATCTCGTGCGGCTTTTCCAAACGGCTATCCCTTGATATTTCAAGCTCTTGCTGTATCTATTTCCGTCTAGCAAAGGACATTTGACACTAGAAAACCGGAATCCTGACCGTGTATCATCGTGCGCAGAGGTTTACACCATGAAAGGAATTTCAGCGCGCGATGGCTAGCCAACAGGACCGCCTTGACCGGGAACGTCACACCATACAGACCATGATCGGGATTTACTGCCGGGGACGTCATCATCCGCAATCCGGCTTATGCTCCGAGTGTGTTTCATTGTCCGACTATGCAATGCAGAGAATTGCCAAATGTCCGTTTGTGGATGACAAGCCGACCTGCGCCAAATGCCCAATTCATTGTTACAAGCCCGATATGCGCGAGCGGGTGCGCCGCGTGATGCGCTATGCGGGACCGCGCATGATGCTGTATCATCCCATCCTGACGTTCTGGCACTATTACGACGAAATCTCGCGCAAAAAGATGGACAGGCAGCGCGCCATCGAACGTATGCGCGCAAATGTCAATCGCAGCCCGCAAGAGGACTGAATCTGTCTCTCTATGCGTCAACCACCTCATTCAACTCTGCCACCAAATCCCTCTCCTGCTGCGAGAGTAACGGAATCTTTTTTCGAATATCCGTCTCGAATTTGCGATAGAAAAAGTAGGCGAGCGCAATCGGGAACGGGAGCCAGAGCACACCCCAGAAAAACAGCGGGTCGAGCGTCGGCTGCGCCGAAAAGCGGTCGAGATTGAAAATGATGAAATAGACGCTCGTGCCGACCGTAAAGAAATTGGGTATCGGGTCGCCCGCGTGAATCAGGTGCGCCCCATTTGTCCGCACCCCGGTCAGGGGCCACAGCAAATTACTCCCCAAATAACCCAGTTGGTCCTCCAGCACATGCGCCAAGAGCGCCAGTCCGCCAATCAGCCCCGCCGTCACGCCAAACAACAAACCGCAGATCAAGCCAAACAAGACTGCCATAAAAATCGAGTGCGAGTATTGGCGATGCCACGGGATGAAATCAATCTCGACCCGCTCGTTGCGCCATTCTAGCGCGAACGACGGTCCGCTGAAAATGTCCACCTCGATATATTCGTCATACGCCGGCAGCAGTGGCGCTTGAATGTTGGCGCGCCCTTCGGGGACATTCCGCAAACTTGCCGGCAGCGGCAGCTGCGAGGTGTTGACGATGGGTCCGAGTTTGACAATTACCTCGCGCGCCTGCGTGTCGAACTTGAGCGAGTATTGCTGCCACCAGTCGGGCCCCAACCGGATCGTATTGCATTTCAAAATCAGTCTCTTGCGTGTCTCTCGGACGCGATCAATCCCCGCCGCGATCTCGTCCGCGATTTTTTGCGCCTCGAACTGCTCGGGATGCGGGTCAATCAGAATGTCGGGTTGTTCCAAAAAACGCGCAAACTTGAAATCAATTGTGTCGGGCAGTAATCCGCCAATCCCGCCCAGCGCAAGAATGAATGACCCGTCGAGCGCGGCATGGACTGCCTCGGGAAAAAATGTGCCGACGGCGACGCCGGTTGCGAAATGTGAAATCCCTTTCATTTTCCGAATACCTTATTCTGGTGGCTGTGCATGGGCAGCATGCGTCCGGATTCTGGACGGTAAGGAACGAACGCTGTTTCGTTCCCCGCCTGACACGATGAGGTTAGCGTGCCTTACACGGAACCAAAAACACGACGCGCACACCTTTGCATGGGTATTGAAAAGTGCGCTGCATGGGTGTATAACAATCTCAACAACAGAACGCGCACATCAAGTTCCTCTCGCCACCACCAATGGCTTTTGTCATTGTCCTCTTTGTCAGCAAAGGAGCAGAATATGTTTTCGCGCAAAATATCCTCGGGCTGGTGCCTCCTCGCCAAGTCTTTCAGCCCCGTTTTGTCCGGACGACCCCAGACCATTCATGATAACGAACGAGACGCCGCGAGTCCAACCGAACAAACATCGCTTGCAGCTGCGCAACCCGTCACAAGAACGAGAATATTTGGCAACTTGCCCGCCGTCGTCCTCGGATCGGCAATCCTCTTGCTATTTCTCGTCGTGGGAGAAGCATCGGCGACGCTCTATTGCAATCGCCCCTATACACAGCTCAAACGCAACCCGCCTCGCCCGTACAACGCGGTTGGGTTTTTGAACAACGGATGCACTGCCTTTCTCATTGATTCGAAACATATCGCGGCGGCGGCGCACTGTTTTGAAGACACCGGCACAGGTCAGTGGCAGACCGGTCTGCGTTTCTATCCGAATTTTCACCCCAGCCGAGTTCGGCAGGACGAAATGCATGTCCCCCGCGCCAATGTGAAACGCATTGTCGTCGGTTCGCGCGCCGGTGAAAATGTGCTTGGCGCAGGTATGGATTGGGGCATTGCGCGCCTGGGTGGTTGGCAGGACGCAGCCGGGTTGGACCTGACCCCTGTCGCATTAGCGAATGCCATGCCCTCCCCGGGCGCCCCTCTGGCTAACCCTGCTTATACGCGCCACCACTTTCCATATAATGACAACGCGCCGCCCAAATGGGACAATATGGTTTGGGACACAACAAACTGCGGCTGGGTCCAGCCCAACAACGGCGCGTGGGCGGTGCGGATGCGTCCGGCGCCGATATATGACGGCGTGAATCGTGATATGGTCGGGTGCAACTCTCGCTGGTCCGCCGGATACATTCATGCAGACTGTTCGCTCGGTAAAATAGTTGACGATGTTGTCGTGCACAACTGCGATACCATTGGCGGCTCATCGGGTTCACCGATCATGCGTCTGGACGCGCAGGGCAATTGGGGCGTCATCGCCGTCGGGCACGGCGGCGGTTCAAGCGCCACTGCCAGCTCGAACAATTTTGCGCTATTGACTCCCCTCTGCAGCCCGGATATCCCTTCAAACAGCGACAATATAGGCGCGAGTGTCGAGCGGTTCCGCGACGCGCCGCGCTATGCCTCGAATGTCGCCGTGCATCGCAGCCCCGTTAGCACGTCGGCGACCGCCGTATTTGCGGTGGACAGCGACAGCGACACGGTGGTTTATCGGAATCGGCTGGGTTCGACGCCTACCTATACCAGTGATTTTACCTATTGGCGCAGTCTCGGCACGCCGTTCCAGGGCGCCAAGCTGGGACGGATTGCCGCTTGCGCAGCGGGAGCAAATGGTCGCCCTCAGGTCTTTGTGACTGTAAACAAAAACATGATCTATACCCGTTCGGCGGACGGTTTGGGACAGTGGAGCGGTTGGTCGTCGTTTGGACTCCCTGCCAAGGCGGACAGTGTCGGGGACCTGGATGCGGCAACGGATGCGAATGGCCGCTGTCTCCTTTTTATGGTTGCGCGCGGGGGCAAGGCATATGTCCGCGCCAAGACGTCTGACACAACCTGGGAAGGATGGAAAAAAGTTACGGGCGGCACTTATAAGGCGCTCACTGCCATCAATTATGCGGGCACGATTTGGGTGGCGCTGCTCGACACGACCGGCGAAATCTGGCGAGTCTCTAAAGGTGTGGCGGGATGGACGTCCCGAATCAAGCTGCCTCGTCCCGCGCAAATCAGCGCCTGGCGCGATATTGACTTGACATGGGATGAACTGGCGCGCGGGTTCATGCTCGCCATCCCCGCCTCCTGGAATGGAGTTGTGCCCGGTCCGACCAATAGTTTGTGGTTCACCCCCTTGTATGGCAGCCAGCCCTGGAACGAGTGGCGCACGTTTGAAACGCATCTGTGGGCGCCCGGCGTCGCTCCGCAGAACCCTCCCAAACTGCAAAGCATAACCGCCTCGCGGTGGATGGAAGACCCTCCCGGCACGACCTCGCCCGTAATCTTTGGCACCGACGACAATGGGAATGTCTATATGGTCGAATATGCGCGCGTGGCGCCTGTCGGCTGGAACCTGAATTGGAAATCGTTCTATCACAAGAATATTCCCTACCCCTGATAACGATTTTCTATCGCAAAATTCCCAACCCTGCGGCGACTGTCGGCCCCAAACCTGCCAGATTTAACGTGATCGGCACCAGGATCACGCCCAGACAGTTCAAGCGCCGCGAACCCCACAGGATGGGCAGTCCGCCAATCGGTGTGGCGATCAGCATGATCGCCACACCGCCCCATCCTGTCATGAAATAGACCAGCGCGAAAAGGATGCCGAGTGTTGCGAGCGAGATGTAACGATAATTGACGCGCTCGACCAGCCACACGGCGAGGCGTGAATATCCAAGCAGCAGCCCGAACGACAAGACGCCGCACACGGCGATCATCGCGACCACCGTGTAAAACAACCCTGTGCCCTGCGGTGTGTAGATCGTCGCCAGCATCCCAGCCATGCCGCCCTTGGTGATGCGCGCGGCGGGCAAAAAGAAAAGGCAGAACGCGCCAACGTAGTACAAAAACTTGGATGCGCCCTGCGAAATGATAAAGACGCGGTCATCGCGCTGCGCCGTCGCGTGCCCCGCCAGGTATCCGCCGATGCCGCCCGTGACCACGGGAAAGAACGCGGCAAACAACCCGCCCAGCGCCCCCGAAAATATCCCGCGCGCCACAACCCCCGGCGGCGCGTCAAAAGTTTTGGAAATATGCTGTTTGGGAACCTCTGTGCCCGACAAGATATTTTCCAGCACCCACGGGACCGCAAACAAGCCGACAAACGCGGGCAGCAGATTCTGGAATGACATTTCGAGCGGCACGGGCGATTTATACATCAACACAATCCCCAGTATGCCCGAGAGCACAAAAGTCAACAGCCCAATGCCAAGACCTTTCCACGCGTCCCACAATCGCGCCAACCCCGTCGCCCCGTGATCGCCACCCTTGGGCCATTCGGCGAGAAGCATATAGCAGGTAATTACCGCAAGAATCCAATGCAGGTGCGGCAAAAGAATCGTTCGCAGAGTGACAAAAATAGTTACTGCAAACGGCGCGAGCAGCATCAGAATCGCGACCCCGCCGAGCGCGCCGATCCCCGTCAACACCGCCGCCTCGTACCCCCTCGACATGAGCAGATACTTTTGACCGGGCAGAACGATAAAGATGGTCGAATCATCGGGCGCGCCGAGAAATATCGCCGAAACCGTGTTCAACATTGCATACCCGATGATCATGCCCAGCAACAGCATCGCCAGCGCGTCCCCGCCGATCCAATTCTGCGCCCCCAGCGCAATCAAAATAAAAATGCCCGCGATGTTATACACATGCAGCGCGGGCGCCAGCGCCAGCGTCGAAGCGATCAATGTGCCTGCAATGGCATAGGGTACAAGATAAAGATATTCCATCCGATGCATTATGGGAGAGACGCAAAATTTTGCGTCTCGCCAAGATTTTGCGTCTCGCCAAGATTTTGCGTCTCTACAACGGTTACGGAAACGTCACATCGCTCGCCACAATTTCCAGATTCCCCCGGAACACATTAACCTTTCCCTCTACCGTTACTGCGGCGCCAACGTTCAGTTGTGTCTCGATGTCATCCAACACGTTGTCAAACACCGTCACACGAATTGTCCCGCTCGCATCCGTGACCGTCGCATATTTCCCTGCCGAGAACGGCGTCAATTCCGTGACGATGCCCTCGACCTGAATGGTCGCGTCCAAATCGTCTGTGGTAATTGAATCAATCGGGCGGACCGGCGCAATCACAACGGGCGCGGGCGCGAGCAGTTCAACCTCGCCGCCGAAATCGGGAATCACCTCCAGTTGCTTGTCAAAGACCTTGACTGCGCCCGTCACCCGCACCGTCGCACCGGGCAGCATTTGCGCCCGCGCATCCACCGTTTCCAGCACATTCGTCCACAGAATCAACAAAATTGTGCCCGTGCTATCGTCCAGCGTGTAACGCATCCCCTGCGAGAATTTGCTCGCGCGCGCGATTTTGCCGGTCACAATCACCCGTTTTTCAACATCGTTTTCGGTGAGACTGCCGATCTCGACGACGACCGGGACCGGGGTTGGGGCGCGCGTTGGCTGCGGCGTGCTGGTCGGCTCGACCGTCGAGCCCGGCAGGGCAGTTGCCGCTGCTTGCGCGACCAAAGGAATAATCTGCACATCCTCGCCGCGGTCCGGCACAAGCTCCATCGCGCCACGATATTCCGCCACCTTGCCGACGACCTCCACCTGCGCGCCCGCTTTCAGGTCCGCCGGGTTCACGATTTGCGCCAGGATATCGCGCCACAGCAGCAAAATGATTTCGCCCGTAGCATCTTCAATCGTCACGCGCACGCCTTGCGAAAACTCAGAGACCTTGACAACTTGTCCCGCGACCCGCACGCGCTGGTTGACCCGCGCCGCGTCAAGCGCGCCTATCTCTGTCGTCATTGCGGCAGTGTTTTCGATTTCGAGTTTTCGAAAATCGTCGGGATGACGCAAAACCAGCTGGGGCGAGTCCCGAAAATTCGTCACGATGCCCTGCGCCTCGACCACATCGCCAAGCGCGGGCGCGGGCAGCGCGCCGTATAGTGTTTCCGTATCGCCCGTTATCGCCACATCGAGCTCACGCTCCGCGTCGCCCAGCGTAACAAGCGTTAATCCCGCATAAGGCGTGCGAATCTCGCGCACATCGCCGCGCACGCGCACAGCTGCGAATTCGTCATGTGTATCAATTTCAGAGAGTGCGCGGTCGGAAAAAGTAGGCGGGGTGAGTTGCAGCTTGTCTGCCGAAGCAGCATTGAGGGCGGTGAAATCATCGCGGACCCGCAGCGTGCCCTCGACCGTGATCGCATCACCCACCTTTGGCACGCGATTCGCGGCGACCAGCGCCTCGGTCACCTCGCGAAACGCGGACGCTTGAATCTCGCCCGTGTCGTCCGCAACATAAAAGCGCAGGGACTGCTGTTCGACATCATAAATCGGACCGCGCACCACAGTCCCTTTGATTTTCACATACGCGTAATTCATCGTCGCGCCCACGTTTCCGATTTTGGCAGTGGGCGTGGACGCGCCGCTGACGGCATAGAGCAGGATGGCGATTCCGGCGAGGGCGAGGACGAGACAGGCGAGGCGCAGATATTTGAGAGGCAGGCGCTTGCGCACGTTTGCGCCGCAGAACGGGCATTTTTCCAACGGACCGACAAAACGCCCACAAGAAGGACATTCTGCGCCGGACTGGTGTGGAATTGCGCTCATGAACGGAATCAATGAACGGACATGGACAGGGGAATGGAGAAAAAAAGTATAGCACAAGATGAGGCGAAAATGGGATCAGTCGTTTGGCTTGGTTTTTGCCGTTGCCGAATCGCCTGCGCGCGACAACAAAACAAGCCGCGTCTCTGGGACGCGGCTTGTTTTGTGCGGACGCTCTGCCAAATCTATGATGGGTGCGACGCGCCCCGCAAATTCGTTTGTTGTGCTTTAGGTTGTCTGCGCCACGTCAACAGCCAATGGTCAATCCACCCAAAGACAAACATGGAGGTAAACAGTTCAACGAGGTGTGCGAAACGGATGGGGGCGGGCATAAATTCGTTCGACGGAATGACGAGCGATGCAATCGGAACCGATAGCATGAGCGCGACTCCCAGGGCAATTTCGCGCGAGCTGGCGCGCATCATCCGAATGATCGGAATGGTGATCAAAACCCATATGACGCCGCGAATGAGCTGGAACGGCAGAAACCATCCGGGCAGTTGCAAATTGCCATAATATTCGTCAAATGCTGTGCCGGCTAATGGTTTCGCAACCACCAAGCCGAATAGCAGGTAAATAAATACATAAATGACGGCGAGCGCGCCGGTTTTCCAAATCCACTGCAAAGCAGTTAAACGCAAGGGCTGAGATCCGACTTTCGGTGATGCGGACGGCTTGAATCTGTCAAAGATGACAACAGCCAGCGGCGCGATGAGCATCGCGCGAATGGCATCGTTGAGCACAATCGCGGGCATCGCATCCACAGGAATGATGCTCACGAAATACTGCAAAAAGACGATCGCTTCGATTTGTGTTTGGAAAACGGTGATGCCAAAGTAAATGGCACACCACGCGGCGACTAGTTTCCAGCCGCGCCATACCGAACGCATCAACACATAGCCAAGGACTGTCGCTTGCAGCAGCCCCATCAACAGGAGCCAGGCAAAAGACTCGAGTGAGGCGCTCCACGTGAGCGCAGCAAAATCAATCGCATGGACGGTCGCAATCACAAATGCGAGCGCGACGATGCGCACGAAAGAGTAAAGCCAGGCACGTTGAGCCATCTTGACCTCCTTGGGCAAGCGGTAAATAGTTTGCTTTTGCTCGGATCATTCAAAAAGCTAGGATAGTAGCATCAAAAATAGGTCAAATATGGGTCAAGAATCGGTCAAAAATTGGTCAAAAAATGGGCAGGAAATGGCTCATTTTTCATCTATAATAGAGTCTGCCATTCAGCCAAAATGGAACAGGATGGGTCTCGCAGTTTTGTAGTCCAACAACATCATCTTGCTGCTTGGGCGCAGAACATCAAATCAAGGGGGAGAGATGTTGATCAATATTTTATTCCTTGCATTTCTCGTTGCACTGGTCATCGCGTTTGGCTTTGTCGCGGTCCGCGCGTGGCGCTCCCAAAATGGCGTCGTGAAATGGGGAGGCACGATTCTCGCAGGACTGCTCACGGTGCTTTTCGCGGTGGTAGCACTCGTAGTCGGCAAGGGCACGTTCGACCTGTTGCGCCCTTATCCGGTCGCGCCGGTCAGCGTCACGATTGAAGGGACGCCGGAGCAAATTGCGCGCGGCGAATACCTCGCCGCATTTCTGTGCGCCTCTTGTCACTCGCAAAATGGGGAACTGCCCCTCACCGGCGGCAAAAATCTGAGCGATGACTCGGGAATTCCGCTGGGCGATGTTTATCCACCGAATATTACTCCCGCGGGAAAAATCAAGGACCTCTCTGACGCCGACATTTTCCGCATCCTGCGGAGCGGCGTCGAGCCGGATGGGCGTTTGACCGCGATGGGGTTCTTTCCCGTGCGCTATTTGAGCGATGATGACGCCAAAGCCGTGATTGCGTATCTGCGGCACTCGCAGCCTGTGGAAGGCACGCGACCCCCGCTCAGTCCCTCTCCGCTCCTCGCCGCTCTTGTCGCGCTGGGGATGATCAAGGCAGAGGGCGCCGAACTCCCCATACAACCGGTCACTGCGCCGCCCAAAGCCGCGACCAAAGAATATGGCGAGTATGTTGCGAACTTTGGGGACTGTCGCGGCTGTCATGGTCCCGACCTCACCGGCAACGCGCCGCCTCCGGCGCCGCCCGGCGCATCAAACCTCACGGTCATTGTGCCGAATTGGTCCAAGGATGATTTTTTCAAAACCATGCGTACCGGGATCGATCCGACCGGTCGTCAAGTCTCACCGGTCATGCCGTGGAAAACCATCGGCAAATTGGACGATGTGGAATTGGAGGCGCTCTACCTGTATCTGCATGGGCTGACGCCGATCAACGTCAAATAGACCGGACACGGTCTGCAAATGCGACGAGCGCGCGCAATCCAATTGCGCGCGCTCGTCATTTCTTCTGGGGGCGCAAATTTCCAATTTGCCCGGTTTCCCGCCTCACCCCTCCGCGCGATTGCGTGAGATGCACGACACATCCCGACCAAGCCAAAGGGCGGGTGTGCCCACGGCAAATCTCACGTATGCTATAATCACTCGCGCAATTCACGCACAGGTGTTTTTAATCCATGTCTTTGACCCGCGCACAGGTCGCACACATTGCCGAGTTGGCAAGACTCGACCTCACCGAACCGGAAATCGAACGCATGACCGAGCAGTTGTCGGCAATTTTGGATTACGCCGAACGGCTCAATCAACTTGATACCGACGCCATCCCTCCGACTTTTGGCGTCATTCCCAATCAAAATGTCATGCGCCCCGATATTGTCACTCCCTCGCTCACCCGCGATCAAGTTCTGCAAAACGCGCCGGATACCGATCCGAATCGCGAATTTTTGCGGGTTCGCGCGATCCTCGAAGAATGACCCAATTGACTGACTTGACCCAACCTGCCGCGCCCGTCGCTCTCCCTCAGCTCAAGATCGCCTGGTTTGGACACATTGCCAGTGAGCGTCACTATGGCACCGTGTCTTATTCGCGTATGATGCTCAGCGGCTTGAGCCAGCGCGCTGTCGAGGTTGTGTTTTTTTTCCACGCCACACGCGAACGGCATCTCATTACGCCCCCCAACGTGCGGGCGGTCCGCATTGGCGCATTGGATATCCTGAATCGCGCGACAGTCTCTTCTCTTCGGGCTGAACGCACGATCAAAAACGTCCTCCGCAATGAACGTCCGCAGTTGGCGCACGTCTCGCTTTCGTTTTCCAACCTCGATTCCTCGATTCCCGAACTGGCGCACGAGTACAACATTCCTTGCATCGCCACGATCCATATGCCCTTTGGTCCTCCCCGTTCGTTCTGGGGCGCGGCGATGCGCGTGATTTATCGCATGTATGTCAGCACGCTCGAAAAATATGACGTCGTCATTGTCTTTTCCGAAAACCAAAAGCGCATGTTGGAAAAAAACGGTGTCGAACATGCCCAGATACATGTGATTCCCAACGGGGTAGATATTGACAAGTTTGCGCCGGGGGAATCGGATTATAAACGCGAGTTGGGTGCGCGCGTTCTCATTTCCTATGTCGGACGAATCGAGCCGGAAAAAAACGTCAACGTGTTGTGCGAAGCGTTCACCTCGCTCGATTTGCCCGACGATCATGTTCTGGTGCTGGCAGGTGGGGGCATGGACCTGGGTCGTTTGCGCCGCAAATACAGCGACGACCCGCGCATCATCTTTCGGGGACATCTGTCTGATGCGCGTGAAATCCAGCGGCTGCTGCGCGCCTCCGATATCAATGTGCTTCCTTCGGCGATTGAAGGGCTTTCCATTTCCATGCTCGAAGCGATGGCAAGCGGTTGTGCCATGATCGTTACCGATGTGGGCGCCGATGGCGAAGCAATGCGCGGGGCTGGTCTTGTGCTCGATCTGGAAAACCTCGATGGGCAGCTGCCCCTTGCCCTGCGACAATTGATAGAGTTTCCGGAGTTTCGCGAAGAACTGAGACGTCGTTCTCGCCAGCGCGCGGTCGAACAATATTCGTTGCGCGGCAACCTCGATAAACTCGTTGATCTCTACCGTCAGCTCGAACGCTCGGCGCGTCCCTCTTTTTATGCCTACCGAAACCAGTCTGCATGAACTCTCTGCTTGGCGCGCGGCAGAAATGCTGCGGATGGGCGAAATCTCGGCGCTCGAACTCACGCGCGCTCTGTTGGACCGCATCGCCGAGCTCGAGCCGAAAATCCATGCGTATTTGACCGTCACTGCCGACACGGCGCTCGCGGAGGCAAAACACGCGGATGCGCTGCTGGCGCAAGCGCGGCGCGACGGCGCGGACATTGCTCCCCTGCTGGGGGTGCCGATGACGGTCAAGGATGTGATTTCGACAGAGGGCACGGTGACCACCGCCGGCTCGCGCATTCTGGAAGGATTTGTGCCGGTCTATAGCGCGACCGTGATCGAAAGATTACATGCGGCGGGCGCGCATCTGCTCGGCAAGACCAATCCCGATGAATTTGCGATGGGCTCTTCGACCGAGAATTCGGGTTACGGCGTCACATACAATCCGTGGGATTTGACGCGCGTGCCCGGCGGTTCGAGCGGCGGCAGTGCAGCCGCCATGACGGCGGACCAAGGCGTTTTTGCGCTCGGCACCGACACGGGCGGCAGTGTGCGCCAGCCCGCGTCTTTTACCAACACGGTGGGTCTGCGCCCGAGCTATGGGCGCGTTTCGCGCTGGGGCGTGATCGCATTTGCGTCGTCGCTCGATCAGGTCGGACCGATGACCAAGGATGTGCGCGACGCGGCATTGATTCTGAATCTCATCGCGGGGCGCGACGCGCGCGATTCGACCACCGTGGACCTCGCCGTGCCCGATTTCGTCGCCGGGTTGGGGGATGTGGGCGGCGCATCTTTGCCTTTGCATGGCTTGCGTGTGGGTGTCCCACGAGAATATTTTGTCGAGGGCATGGCGGCGGGTGTCGAATCAACCACCCGCGCGGCGATCGCGCATCTCGAATCGCTCGGCGCGACGGTCCGCGAGGTCAGTCTGCCGCATACCGAATACGCGTTGCCGACATATTATATTCTCGCCCCCGCCGAAGCATCTGCAAATCTCGCGCGATATGACGGAGTGAAATATGGGCTGCGCGCTAACGTGCCCGGCGATGTCTGGGATGTCACGCGCGCGACGCGCGGGCGCGGGTTCGGTCCCGAGGTCAAGCGCCGCATCATGCTCGGCACATATGCGCTCAGCGCGGGCTATTACGACGCCTATTACGTCAAAGCGCAAAAAGCGCGCACGCTTATCAAGCGCGATTTTGACCGCGCGTTCGACGAGGTGGATGTGTTGGTCAGCGCGACCTCGCCCACACCACCATTTCGCGTCGGCGCCATGATTGACGACCCCCTGCAAATGTATCTTGCGGACGTCTTGACGCTCGCACAGCCGCTCGCGGGAATCCCTGCCATTACTTTGCCCGCGGGATTTTCGGATGGCTTGCCGGTCGGGATGCAAATCATGGCGCGCGCCTTTGACGAAGCCAAAATGCTCCGCGTTGCCTATGTGTACGAACAAACGACCGGGTGGCACAAGCGCAAGCCAATGCTGAATGGCGCTCCCGCCCATAGCTCTTGAGAATCGAGGGAGGACAGGATGATTTCCGGCAACGGCCAACACAGCTCGAACGGGCACCACGAACCCAAAAATGTCCTCGGCACTTTATTGGAAGCGTGCTGCATGGACCCGCTCACCGGATTTTATCGCAACGGCGCATGTGACACGGGACCCGAAGATGTGGGCGCGCATGTTGTTTGCGCGCAAATGACCGACGAGTTTTTGCGTTTCAGTCAGGAGGTGGGCAACGACCTGGTGACACCGGTGCCCGAGCACGATTTTCCCGGGCTCAAGGCGGGCGACCGCTGGTGTTTGTGTGTAGACCGCTGGAAACAAGCGCTCGACGCCGGAGTTGCGCCGCCCGTTCTCTTGCGCCGCACCCATCGCGCCGCATTGAGTGTGGTCACCCTCGATCAATTGCGCCAGTTTGCGCTCGACAAATAGGTTTGTGGCACAAAAAAAGGACAGGACACTATTGTGTTCTGTCCTTTTTGCAATTCTTTATCCTTTGATGCTGCTCGCCGAGAGCACGCTTCCGAACCGCACCTCTGCGTCGCTCGGCGGTAGCTCGCGCATCCATTCGGGGAGCAACTCGGCAACCCGGGCGCGCATGTCCCACGCCGCGCGCTCTAATGTCTCGGGGGTTAATGTCTTGTCGTAATAGTCGGACAGCTCGTACACCGGTCCAAAATGGACCTCGATTGGAACAATGTGAGGCAGTTTCGAACCAATGGGCATCACTTTTTCCATTCCCACGAGTCCGATGGGGAGAATGGGAATATGCTTTTGGATCGCGAGTTTTGCCAGACCGGGTTGGAACAACTGCAAATGACCTGTCGGACTGCGCGTTCCTTCGGGCGCAATGCCCAACATGGCGCCGCGCTTAAAGATCGAGAGCATTATCCGCATCGCGTTGACGTCCGACTGGTTGCGGTTGACAGGGAACATGCCCATCCGAGCCAAAAGATGGGGCAAGAGCGGTTTCTCAAACAACTCTTGTTTGGAAATCGTAAACATGTTGATCCCCGGCGTCCAACCCGCATTCACCATCACCGTCCCGAGTGTCGGCAGATCGAACGCCGATAGGTGATTGATGGTCGCGATCGCGGGTCCCTTGCTCGGAATATTCCCCAGCCCGATCACCTTCCAATGATAGATCGAATCAAAGATCCAATTGAGCAGGCGCGCCGCAAACCAATACATGCGGCGGTGCCCCGGCGTATCGAGTTGTTCCGGAGGAATCAAAAAGCCCGTCTTGGCAATGCCCGGCGTCTTGGGATCAGTGGACATGACGACAAGATTATATGCGTAACAATGGGGAATGAAAAACGCGTCCGCTCGCCCCGACGCATTGCGGACAGATTGGCAAACCCGACAGATTTGCCCTTGCGCGTGTGGATGGCAAGGAACGAACGCTGTTTCGTTCCCCGCCCGGCACGCTGCGGCGAGCGTGCCCTACGTACGACCAAAAATCGTGACGATTGTAGACAGTAAGGAACGAACGCCGTTTCGTTCCCCACCCGGCACGCTGCAGCGAGCGTGCCCTACACCACACCAAATAGGACGCATACCCTTTTTTGCGCGGTTTTCCAATCTGCGTATAATATCAAGTCGTTGCGTCCCGAACGCAGCAAACATTTCTATCAATCAGGCATCTCCCCGCGTCGTGTGTGTTGCGCCCAAAAAATGCAATGCGCGACGTCTCAAAGGATGCCGCAGGTTGGTCAACAGCTCGTGTTGACCAACAAAAACACAAAGGAGCCACATGGCTAGCATTCTCCCCATGAAATCCCTGCTCGAAGCAGGGGTTCATTTCGGTCATCGCACGCGGCGCTGGAACCCGCGGATGAAGCAGTTTATCTTTACCCAGCGCAACGGCATTCACATTATTGATCTCCAGCAGACAATGGGCCGGCTCGAAGAGGCATACAAGACCGTCCGCGACGCAGTCGCCGAGGGCGGCGCCATCCTCTTTGTCGGCACCAAAAAACAGGCGCAAGAGACCGTACAACAGGAAGCCATGCGGTGCGGGATGCCCTATGTCAGCAATCGCTGGCTCGGCGGCACGCTCACCAATTTCCGCACCATTCGCGGGCGCATTGATTACATGCTGCGCCTCGAAGAACGACAGGCGATGGGCGAACTCGACAAACTGCCCAAAAAGGAAGCGCTGCTCTTGACGCGCGAACTCGGCAAACTCGAAACCCGCGTCGGGGGGCTGCGCGAAATGAAGCGTCTGCCCAGACTTTTGTTTATCGTGGACACCCTGCACGAACAAATTGCGATCCACGAAGCATCCACTCTAGAAATTCCGATTGTGGCGCTGTGCGATACCAACAGCGATCCCTTTCCGATTCAATACCCGATTCCGGCGAACGACGATGCGATTCGCGCCATCAAACTGATTACTGCCAAGATCGCGGATGCCGTCATCGAAGGCAAAAACATTCGCGGCGTCATTGCGGCGGAACAACTCGAAGAGGGTGCGCCCGCCGAGATACAGAGCGAGCTCGAACAGGCGCTCACCTTTGAGCCCGGTGACTCGGACCTCGACCTGGATGATGGCGGGGATATAGTTCAAGCTGCCGCACCCGAAGCCGTTGCAGAAGAGATAGGTGAATAATGGCAAGCACAGCTGAACAAATCAAGAAATTGCGGGAAGAAACCGGCGCGGGCATTCTCGACGCTAAAAAGACCCTCGACGAAATGGGCGGCGATTACGACAAGGCGTTGAGCATTTTGCGCGCCAAGGGCATCGCCAAGGCGGACAAAAAGGCAGCCGAGCGGACCGCCAGAGATGGCGCGATCGAGACCTATGTCCACAATGGCAAGGTCGGCGTCATGGTCGAACTCAACTGCGAGACCGATTTTGTCGCGCGCACGCCCCAATTCAAAGAGGCGGCGCATGCCGTCGCCCTGCAGATTGCGGCAATGAATCCGAAATACGTCTCGGTCGAGAACATTCCCGCCGATGAACTGGAAGCGCAAACCAGGACGTTCACCGATGCCACGTTGGCGGAAGGCAAGCCCGCCAACATTGTCGAAAAAATCGTCGCGGGCAAACTGGACAAGTATTTTGCCGAGCACGTCCTGCTCAGACAGGCGTATATCAAGGATGATAAACTGACGATCGAGGATGTTGTCAAGGCAGCCAGCGCCCAGACCGGCGAAAAGATTGTCGTGCGGCGTTTTACCCGGTACGCGTTGGGGGAATAACAAAAACCAGTTGATGAACCAAAGGGATTTGAAGGGATGATCATCCTCTCATTTCCCTTTTTTTATGTATAATGCAATAGCGCAGCAACATGATCAAGGGTGTGCGTCACAATTTTGGACGGTAAGGAGCGAACGCTGTTTTGTTCCCCGCCCGGCACGCTCCGGCGAGCGTGCCTTACGCGTAAGCAGAATCTATTATGCAAACGCATGTTGGTGAGCTAACCGGAGCGCACATGGCACCCCAGCCAAAATATAAACGCATTCTCCTCAAGCTCGGCGGCGAGTCTTTGTCCGGGCGCGGCGAGACCGGCATTGACGCAGACATGGTCGCGCGCATCGGCGACGAAATCATCGCCGTCAAAGCGCGCGGCGTCCAGATTGCCGTGGTCATCGGCGGCGGAAACTTTTGGCGCGGCAACGACCCCTATGCCAAGCAGATTGACCGAGCCACTGCTGATTACATGGGCATGCTGGCGACCGTGATCAATGCGCTCGCCCTGCAGGATGCGCTCGAAAAGCGCGGCTATGAAACGCGCGTCATGACCGCCATCGAGATGCACCAGATTGCCGAGCCATATATCCGACGCCGCGCGATTCATCATCTGGAAAAGGGCTATATCGTCATCTTTGGCGCCGGCACGGGCAACCCCTTTTTCACCACCGACACCGCCGCCGCCCTGCGCGCCCAGGAAATCAATGCCGAAATTTTGCTCAAGGCGACCAAGGTGGATGGAGTCTATGACAAGGACCCGCACCGCTTTGCCGATGCCAAGAAATTCGCGCATCTATCTTATAACGACGCGCTCTTGTCCGAACAGGTGCGCGTGCTGGACGATACCGCAATCACCATCGCCAAGGAGCACGATCTGCCGATTGTGGTCTTTGACCTTGAAGACCATCGCGCCATCGAGCGCGTGGTGATGGGCGAGACGGTGGGAACGGTGATCGGTCGCTAACAGCGGGTTTCGAGTCGCATTCTCTGTGTGACCTGCTGCCTGCATTCTGTCCCTGACCTATGATAGACGACGTAAAAAATGAAGTGGAAGGCAAAATGAAAAAAGCGCTCGAAGTGCTGCGTCATGATTTTCAGGCGATGCGGACCGGGCGCGCCTCACCGGCAATTGTGGAACCACTCCGCGTAGAATATTACGGCGCGCCGACGCCGCTCCAACAGTTGGCGAGCGTCTCGGTCCCCGAAGCGCGCCTGATCGTGATCAAGCCGCATGACCCATCAACGATCAAAGCCATCGAAAAAGCGATTTTGGCGTCTGACCTGGGCCTGACGCCCAACAACGACGGCAAAGTCATCCGGCTCAACATCCCGTCCATGACCGAAGAGAGCCGTCGCAAGATGGTCAAAGTCGTCAAGCAGCGCAACGAAGAGGCGCATGTCGCCATTCGCAATATTCGCCATCAGGGCATGGACGACCTCAAAGAGTACGAAAAGGAAAAAATGATCACCGAGGACGAGCACAAGCGCGGCAAAGAGGTCCTCCAAAAATTGACCGACCGCTATATCGAAGAAGCTAACGCGATCACCGCCAAAAAAGAAGAAGAAGTGATGGCGGTGTAACATGTCCGCTGTGGTTCAAGTAGACTCCGCCTATCCCACCCTCGCCCATATTCCCACTCATGTTGCAATCATCATGGATGGCAATGGGCGCTGGGCGCAGGCGCGCGGGTTGCCGCGCCTGATGGGACATCGTCAGGGGGTCGAAAATATTCGTCCCATTCTGAATGCCAGCGTCGAGTTTGGCATCAAGTATCTGACAATCTATGCCTTTTCGACAGAGAATTGGCGTCGCCCGCTGGATGAGGTGCGCGGTCTGATGACTATCCTGGAGCAGACCATCAAGCGCGAGACACCCGAGCTCCACAAGAACGGCGTCTGCATCCGTCACCTGGGGCGGATGGATGGGCTGTCGGACCACCTGCAAAAACTCATTCGCGAAGCGGTCGCTTTGACGGCAAATAATCAGCGCCTCGTTTTGAATGTCGCGTTCAACTATGGCGGTCGCGCCGAAATCGTTGATGCGGTCAGACGGATTGTCGCCGACGGCATCCCCGCTGACGCGATTGACGAAAATCTCTTTACCCGCTATCTATACACTGGCGAGACGCCTGACCCCGACCTCGTCATCCGCACTGCAGGTGAAATGCGACTGTCCAATTATCTCATCTGGCAGGCGGCGTATGCCGAGTACTATGCGACCCCCGCGTACTGGCCCGATTTTGACAAAACGGAGCTGTATCACGCGCTCGAAGCGTATAATCAGCGCGACCGGCGCTTTGGCCAAGTCAACAAACCGTAAGCATCTCCCCCTCTCGCCGTGCGTACTCGTCTCATCTCTGCCATCCTCTTGCTGGGCTCTGCCTCGGTCGCCATTTATTTCGGCGGTTGGTTTGTTTTGATTTTGTTTGGCGTAGGGATGTTGATTGCCGCATTCGAGTATTTCAACATGGCGCGGCTGGGCAATCACAAACCGCTCGTCATTCCTGCGCTGGCGCTGATCGCCTGTCTCTTTTTGAATGCTTTTTTGCGCCCCACGCTCCCATTTGATTTTGCGCCGTTGATTCTGGTCATTGCCATTTCCTTTCAGCCCTTGTGGGAGCTGACGCGTTCGGACCATCAAGGGTTCTTGCTCGACTGGGCGTTGATGACGCTGGGAGTCCTGTATATCGGGGTGCTTGGCTCGTATCTCTTTGCGATACGAAATTTGCAGGATGGGGCGCCGCTTTTGTTCATAACTCTGCTCGCCACGTGGATGACCGACATCTTTGCCTATCTTACCGGGCGCGCCTGGGGCAAAGACCCTTTCTTTCCCAGCATCAGCCCCAAAAAGACAAAACAGGGCGCAATCGGGGGTCTTGTTGCGGGGACGCTCACCTTTGGCGTACTCGGTTCTGTTTTTGGCATGAACCCCATCGCGGCGTTCATTGGCGGAGTGATCGTTGCGATGCTCACGACAGCGGGAGACCTGACCGAGTCGCTCATCAAGCGCAATCTCGGCGTCAAGGACTCGGGGACGCTGATCGCGGGGCACGGGGGAGTTTTTGATCGTCTCGATAGTATGTTCATCCCGCTTGCTTTTGCATATTTGTACTTTACACTTGCGCTGGGATATCATTAAGGCGCGCGGAAACAGTTCGAGCTTGATTGCATCTGATTTGTGATCCGGAAAATTTTTTCGCGGTTTTTCCAAATCCCTTTATACTTACGCCATGTACGATTTGTTGCTGCAGCTTTTTTCCCTCTGGAACTTTCTCCTCGCCGCTGCCCTCGTAATCATCACTTTTGCGCTCTTGCTCTGGCTCTTTCCCCAGAGCTGGCGCAACCCGGTCCAGCGCGCGCTCAGCGCCCTGCTGTTGTTTGTCGGCATCGTGTATATCGGTCAGGTCTTTCTCTTGCGTACTTTGAATCTCGACGCGGCGGAAGCGTGGCTGCGTTTCAAATGGATCGGCATAGCTTTTGTGCCGGCAGCGTATGTGCATTTTTCCAATGCGGTGCTGCGCTCCACATTCTATGATTCGCGCGTGCGCCGCTATGCGACATTTGGCGCGTATGTTGCAAGCGTGGTGTTTCTCGCGTTGGTGCTCTTTACCGACCACGTCGTAAGCGATCCGTTCAACTATCCCGCGGCGACGCAGCTGCGCGCCGGACCGCTCTTTTATCTCTTTGCAATCTATTTTTTTGCGACGACTGCCTGGGGCATTTACAACATCGAGCTCGCGCGCCGTCGCACGATTACCCCGACCTCGCGCCGTCGTTTGCGGCGCATGGGCATTGCATTTCTCGCGCCCGCGTTCGGCGTATTTCCCTATCTGGTCTTTTCGGGCTTTCCGGCGCTGCTCCCGCCTCTCGTGCTTTTGCTGCTCACATTCTTTGGCACGCTCGCGCTCATTGTCATGCTCGTCGTGATGGCTTATACCGTGACCTATCAGGGCGCGCTCCAGTCGGACCGCATTATCAAGCAAAAGTTTGTTCACTTTATGCTGCGCGGTCCCATCGTGGCGGTCGGGGTCGTCACGGCGCTGGCGATTGTGCCGACGATCGAGGGGTGGCTAAACCTGAGCCGCGAAACATTGTTGGCGGCGACGGTGATCGTAGGGATTATCGTTTTTGAAATGCTGATCAGCCGCAGCAAAGCGTATCTCGACCGCCTGCTGTTCTGGCAGGACCGGCATGAAGTGCGGCAGATTCAACAATTGGATGCGCGCTTGCTGACGACCAGCGATCTGCGCCAAATTCTCGAAAATGTGCTGGCAGCCATGTGCGACCTTTTGCGGGTCGAGAGCGGTTTCGTGCTCGCTGCCGAGACGGATGAATGGAAGCTCGAGGCGGTGGTCGGCGCGCGCGAACCGATTCAGAAATTTATGGGGGAGCAGAGAACCCCGCCTTTGCTGTCGAACGGTGAGCCAAACGTCCCCCATTTTTATGCGAACGGAGATTTTTGGCTGTATCCCCTCAAGGGGAACGGCAGCGATTCGCCCATCGGCGTTATCGGCGTTTCCGCGCGATCCCCCCAGCCCGAGCTGACCGAGCATGAACGGGAACTGGTGGATGCGCTCGCTTCACAGGCGGAATTGGCGCTGGAGGACCGCGCCCTGCAAAAGAATGTGTTTGATGCGCTCGAACAAATCAGCACCCAGGTCGAGGCATTACAGCGCGCCCGGGCAAAAGCGCGCGTGGTGGGTGAGACGGTCAAAGAACGCGTCGAAGAGGAATTGATCGCCTCGCCCGATTTCAACCGCGCCGTGCAGGACGCGCTCGCCCATTATTGGGGCGGTCCCAAACTGTCCCATTCGCCCCTGCTCCAACTCAATATCGTGCGCGCGTCGCTCGACGATTACGAACAAAATCCCACCCGCGCGCTGCGCGCCGTGCTCGCCGATGCCATCGAGGGGTTGCGTCCCGACGGCGCGCGTTCGCTCACCGCGCCGGAATGGGTCCTTTACAACATCCTCGAACTCAAAGTCATTCAGGGCATGAAAATTCGTCAGGTCGCGGAGAAACTCTCTATCAGCGAAAGCGACCTCTATCGCAAACAGCGCATTGCGATCCAAGAAGTCGCCAAGGTCGTCCAACATATGGAACAACGCGACACCAAGGCGCCGCCGGTGTGACGCAACAAGTGCCCCTAAAAATCGCCGCAGCGCGGCGATTTTTAGGGAGCTGGCACAGGCGTGTTCGGCGCGCGCGTGGGTCGTGGACGTGTCGGCGGCGACTGACTGCCGAGACAGTTCTCGTTCCAGAATTGGTCCGCCGCCAGCACCGCCGTATCATCGGCATTAATGTCCATCGCCTTGTCAATCCACTCGCGCCCCTTGGGGCAATTGTCCATATTGACGTATGAAATCCCCAGCGAATAGTAATATTCGGCGCGATCGCCCCCCAATGCGATGGCTTTTTCCAAACTCGGCACCGCGTTCTCCCAGTTCTGCAGCACGAAATAAATAATCCCCAAATGTCCCCACGCAGGCGCATAGCTCGCGTCAATTTGCGTCGCGCGCCGCAGCTGCGAGATCGCCGCATCGTAATCGCCCAGAAAATAATAGATCCATCCAAATTCGTCATACACCTCGGCGGAATTCGGGTCCGCCTGAATCGCCTGCTGAATGATGGCGAGCGCGTTGCGGTATTGCCCCAGCGCGCGCATGTTGCGCGCCACTGATGTGTACAAAAAGCCGAGATTGGGTTGAATCTGGATCGCGCGCTGGTATTCGGGAATTGCGTTGCGATAGCGTCCCGCCGTTTCATATGCATACCCCAGCACGCGGTGTGCCTCCCAATTCTCGGGGTCCAGTTCGATCGCGAGCCGCGCCGTAGGAATAGAACGGTCTACACGCCCCATATCCGAATACAATTCGCTCAAATACGCCTGGGCATACACATTTGTTTCGTCGAGTTCCACCGCGCGCAGTGCGTGAGGCAGAGCTTGGTCGTATTGCCCCTGCCAGTCCAGCGTCAGCGCCAACACGGCGCTGTTGTATGCCTCGTCGGCATTGAGCTCGACGGCGAGGCGCGCCAGATCTTCGGCTTCGGCATAGCGGCGGCGAATAATCAGCAGCCGCGCCAGACGCGCCATTGCCATGTCATTTCCGGGTTCGATCTCGATCACGCGCCGATATTCGCTCATCGCGCGGTCTACCTCGCCGTTCCGAAAATAGCCGTCGGCGCGGTTCACAATGTTGATGGCAGGTTCCGTCGGGGTTGGGGTGATGGTGGGGGTCGGATGCAGCGCTTCGGGCAGCCACGCGGTGGGTCCCACATAAAAGCCGCGTGACGCGAGCAGCAAAAAACTCGCATACGCCGTGCCGATCACAATAATCGTAATCAGCAAGCAGCTGCGGAGCCAGGGCAGACGTTGTGGTTTCCGACCGAGATACATAGAATTTAGCGCACCCAAATCCTTGTCACTTGGAAAACCTGATTTCCATCAGCGACGACAATGCGGTATTCCCCCGCGGGCGCGTTTGCGGGAAGGCGCAGGGATGGGACGTCACGCACGATCTCGTCCTTGTCCCAGCGCGTGGGGGGATACGTTTCCAGCACGTCTGCTTGAGCAACGATATTTTCGCCTCGATCGCGCAGCTGCACCGTCAGTTTTGTGTTGGAGGTTGGTCTATTGCGCGCCCGAAAGTATAGCACGAGCGAAAACAGGTCTCCCGGCGCGAATGTTCCGCGGTCAGGAGTTTCGATTTTGTATCCCAGCCATTCGATATCGTCGAGAGCAACATTCGACGCCTCTGACAGAAACACGGCTTGGCGGGGCAATAGTTTCTTGTTTATTCGCACCGTGCCCAGTTCCACCGTGTCCGCCCCCTCATTTGTGACCAGTCGCTCGCCCGTGTCGCCACGATACAATCCGATCACGATGCGATAATCGCCGGGCGCCAGCCCGGGAGGAATCGGAATCGCGAGACGATCAACAATCAACTCGTCGCGCGTCCATTGATTCGTCGGGAAAAAGCCGTCGTGCGGTTCTGTATCGCGCTGGCTCGCCACCTGTGCGCGCGCATCGAGCAGATGAGCAAACACCTTGTAGCGCGCGGTGGGCGGCGTCTTGAGCGGACGCCACGCCAGTTCGATGGGCACAAATTTGTCAATCACTTGCGGCGGCGCCGGATACTTGAACGATTCCAGTGCGATTTCGTCGCCCAGATTGACGTTGCTGTCAAACGATGTCAATGTGGGCGACAAGGCGTTGGTGTATTGCGCGAGCCGCACATTCCCGTGCCAATCGTCGCTTGCCTTGTACGCATTGACCGCGAGAGTGCGCTCGATCAATCGCTCAGGATCCGCCTGTTCGGTTGCCCAAAAAATGCCGTAAACGTTTTCGCGTGCGCTGAGCTCGTCCAAAACGCGCTGCGTCGCCTCCTGCTGCATCGGGCGTCCGATGGGCAGTCCGACCAGCTGCGCGGGACTGTCATAATAGTAGCGCACCACGTCCAACTGTCCCGGCGCATTGACAATCACCGCATCGCGCTCGGTGGCGACGGCGTTTATATAGTTCACAATCGAACGATAATCATCGCGTTGAAGGGCGGGTTCGGTGGTCAACCCCTGCAGCGCCAAAATCGTGCCTCCCGCAAACAACGCGCCGACAAAAAATTTCCCGGTCGAGAGCAGCAGTTGTCCCAATCGGCTCGGCAGCGGCGTATCGAGGGGTATCACGGGTGTCCGTTCGCGCAAGAATAGACCGGGGTACAGGACCGAAACACCGCGCGCAACAAGGATCAAAAATCCCGGCGTAGCCAGCAGCAGGAACTTGGGGTTGTATGCGGGGCGAGAGAGCGAGACAAAATACATTGCCAGCAGCGGGACTATTGCCCACAACGCGCAAGTCACAATGCCCCAGACGCTTTGTTTGAACAAATCGCGCGAGGGTAATAGTCCGCCGACAAAAAACAAGAGATAGGCGCCGACGAGCATCCACTGCAGATCGTGCGGCGCATCCGTGCCTGTCGCAAACGCGCTTGCGATGCGCCATCCCATGTCGGTCAGGGTCATCGGCTCGCTGATGCCGGGCCAGCCGGTCAGCGACTGTCGCGCAAACAGCACCCACGGCAGATAGAGCAAACCGATAATACACTGCCCCGCGATCCAAAAGGTGACAGGATACTTTACCCGCGGGCGTCGCGAACGTCTCGCCCACACGAACCAGGCGAGAAATGCCAGATTTTCAAAAAGGACCAACGCAAACGCGTAATAGTTGGTATAGAGCGCGGCGAGGGTGGACAGGATATGCAACCCCAGAAACAAACTGCGACGTCGGATGCGTTTTGCAAGAGAGACGGCGGGTTCCCGCGGCGGTTTGAGCATGACGACCATGCTCCACACCGAAAGCGTCGCAAACAGTGTGACCCAGATATACATGCGCGCTTCCTGGGCATAATAGACCTGGAATGGATTGAGCGCCGACAGCACGGCGGCGAGGACCGCCACGTCCTGGTCAAAAAATTCGCGCGCGATCCGAAACGTCAGGGCAATCACAAGCACACCCGCCATGACCGACAAAAAGCGCAGGGCGAACTCGGTGATGCCCGCGCCCTGGATCCAACCGCTCAGCAGGAGATAGTAGAGGGGCGGGTGAATGTCGCGCGCAGCCGCATTCACGATTGCGCTGATGCTCGCGCGCGCCAGCGCGACTGAGGTGCCTTCGTCGTTCCACAAGCTGGCAGCGCCCAGCGCGTTCACGCGCACAAACAACCCCGCCGCCAACGCGATCAAGAGCCAGATGCGGTTCTTGACTGACAGCCATTCGCCGTCGTGCGCTTGCCCGTCATACGAACGGGACACGCGAAAAAACGGACGCTCGCTCATGGCGAAATCGCAGCTCCTTGCCGCAGTCTGCGGATAAAAAAAACAATGCCGCCAATGACCAGCGCAATGCACAACAAAATCCAACCGGTCGCCGTCACCCACCATGTGTTGGTTTGCTTGACCACGATTCCGTCCAACCGCAATTCGCCTTGCAGCACGCGCACCTCGACCTTGTGTGCGCCGGGCAGCAGATTCCCGGCAAGCGAGATGCGATGCTCGCCCGCCGGGTCGGTCGCGCGCAAATCATGACGCGCAAATGCCCCCCCATCCACGCTTGCCTCTATGATGCCGCCGTATGGGATCGGCGCGAGGGCGAGCTCTATCTCGTTGCCCCGCGCAATAAAGCGCAGCGTATCATCGCGAGTCCCGATGGCATAGCCCTCTGTCGGTTTTTCGCCGGACGCGCCGCGCCCCCATGCGCCGATATAGTCGAGCGTCCAATTTGTTTCCTGATGAAACCCTTTGCCGAGCCATCTTGCGGTTGGCGTATAGTTCTTGAGCGCCTGATATGCCGGGCGCGGCGTGAAATCGGGATCAAACAGACGAAAATAGAAAAAGGGCTGCTCGCGCTCGTTATCATAGGCGCGTTTGAAAAACCAGTAATTCATGACGCCCATCCAGGGCCATTCTGTCTGCGCGCGCTCGTACGCATGCGCCGCATAGCGCCCCTGCTGCTGCTCGGTCACGCGCCCAAATGGCGCATCGGTGAAACCGGTCGGCAGCGCGTTCCATCCGATCTCCATCGCCCAGATGGGTTTGTTGGCGTCGCCGTTCTTGACCATGATTTCGCGAATCAGAATCGGGCGCGAAAAGTTGGTGCGCGAGGGGTCAGCGCGCTTGTCTCCGGGACCCGTAAACAACCCATAATTCATGACCGCGAGAATATCAAAATAGTCTTTGGCGCCCGCATCATACATTTGCTGCAAAAAGATCAAATCGCTGACGTTGCGCGGTCCCGTTTCAAGCGTCTGTGCCAGTCCCGCGCTGATGATCACTGCGTCAGGGTCTGCCTCTTTGGCACTCTGATAGCCGATTTTCAAAAGCCGCGTATAGTCCTGTGCGTTGACGGGTTGCTCGCCCCATTCGGGATAAATGTTTGGCTCGTTCCACAACTGGTAATACTTGATCCGCCCCTTGTAGCGCGACACGACGGCGCTCACGAAATCGCCATAGTCGTCGTAATCGTCGGGCGGAGCAAAATAGCCGCGCGCATGCCCGTCGGCGCGCGTCCACGCGGGCGGATGGTCGAGCCGCGCGATAATTTCCAGATCGTATTCCTCTGCCAGCGCGACGAGGCGGTCGTATTTTTCCCAGGCGCTTTTGTTGAACTTGGGATCAAAGAATTGACCCTTGCCGGGGATCTCGATATCTTCCCACGGAAATTCCTGTCGTATAAAATGGAACCCCGCGTCCCGAATCAGCTGCATCCCGGTCCGTATTTTCTGTTCCTCGACTTCTTGTTCGAAAAAGGTGTTGATGCCAAAGGGAGGCATGTCAATATATGGCATCGGCACGTAATCGGCGGTATCACGAGGCGGGCGGAACAGGGAGAGGGCGAAAAAGCCCAACGCGCGGAGCTGGTATGACGAGTCTTCTTCGCCCGTCACATCAACCAGGGTTCGGTGAATATCGTCACGCCGCAGAAAATAGGCGGGGACGATGGCAAAAAAAATGATTGCGTTGAGGAGGAAAAGGCGGATGACCCAACGACGTTCGGATGGACGGGACAACATACAGCGTAAATTGCTTTATATGACTTGATGTAGAGAACGGTGTGAATGCGAGATTAACATTCTACCATACTCGCTGTCACCTTTTTTTGTGGCGCGCGGGGAACGATACGGCGTTCGTTCCCTACTGTGCAATACTGGTGGGGGTGGAACGAAACATGTTATAATTGGCGCGATGAATTGCTCGTTGGTGCTCTTCAAGCCGCAGCAACGTCGGGGACTGCCTTTTCGAAAACCTCCCAGCGACGCGCTGTTTCTATTCCCTGTTGGTTTTGCCGAATAGACAGCGTGTTTTTATTGGCTGTTATTGTCTCGATAAAATACGGAGGTTCTCCATGTCAGGTCACAGCAAGTGGTCCACCATCAAGCGCAAAAAAGGCGCCGCCGACGCCAAGCGCGGGCAAATGTTCACCCGTCTCGCCCGTGATATTACGATTGCCGTCCGCGAAAACGGCAACGGCGACCCTGACACCAATTTTTCGCTGCGTATCGCGATGGACAAGGCGCGGGCGGCAAACATGCCCAAGGACAATATCGAGCGCGCGATTCAGCGCGGGCTGGGCAATAGCGCCGAAGGCGGGCAGCTCGAAGATATTTCCTACGAGGCCTATGGTCCCGGCGGCACCGCACTGATCGTGCAGGTGCTAACCGACAATCGCAACCGCGCCGCCGCCGAAGTGCGGCGCATCATCACGCGCGCGGGCGCCAATTTTGCCTCGGTCGGCTCGGTTTCCTGGATGTTTGATAAACGCGGGATTATTACTGTGCCCCTCAAGGGCAAGAGCGCCGAGGACCTCGAACTGGAATTGATTGACGCGGGCGCAGAGGATATTCAGGCGGATGATGAAACGGTCGAGGCCTATGTTGCGCCCGAACATTTGCGTCCCGTCCGCGAAGAAATTCAAAAACGCCACATCCCGATCGAAAATGCCCATGTGGCAATGATCGCCAAGAATCCCGCCGCCGTCAGCCCCGAAGATGCCGTGAAAACGATGCAGCTCATCGAAGAGCTCGAAGAACTCGACGATGTGCAGAGCGTTATTTCCAATCTCGACATCACCGAAGAGGCGATGGCCGAGTACGAAAAGGTCGCGGCGTAATCCGCGAATGGCAGATAGCGGATGGCTCGGGACATTTTGACTATTTGCTATCTGCCATCCGCTATCTGTCAGGATGATTGCACTTGGCATTGACCCCGGGACGGCGTTGTGTGGTTACGGCATCGTCCGTTCCGATGGAGACGATTATCAGCTGGTCGCCTGCGGCGCAATTTCCACGCCGCCCAAAACCTCCCTTGACCAACGTCTGTTGAAAATTTACGCGGACCTTGTTGAACTGGTCCGCGAATACAAACCCGACGAGGCCGCCGTCGAAAAGCTTTTTTTTGCGCGCAATATCACGACCGCCATTGCCGTCGGACATGCGCGCGGCGTGGCGATGCTCGCGATTGCTGAGGCAAAAATCCCCATTTCGGAATACACGCCGAACGAAATCAAACAGGCGGTCTCGGGGTATGGCGGCGCGGACAAGCACCAGATGCAGCAGATGGTCAAGATGCTCCTGCACCTCGACGAGGTGCCCAAACCCGACGACGCCGCCGATGCGGTTGCGATTGCCATCTGTCATTTGCAGGGGGCGCGGTTGCGCGCGTTGATTGATTCGCAATCTTCCTGATGGCCGTTTCAAGCATTGTCAGCCCTCTCCGCTATCCCGGCGGCAAATCTCGCGCCGTTGCCAAGATAATAGAACAGCTCCCCGAGACATTCACGGAATATCGGGAGCCATTTGTCGGTGGCGGGTCTGTGTTTGTATTTTTGAGGCAAAAGTTTCCGCAGGTCAAGATGTGGATCAACGACCTTAATTTTGACCTGTATTGTTTTTGGCGCGAGACACAGCGCGACGCAGTCAAATTGGCGGGCGCGATCCAAAAAGTCAAGGATGAGACGACGGACGGGCGTGTATTGTTCGAGACTCTGCGCGCCCAAGTTGGCATGAAAATGACCGATTTTGACCGTGCAGCTCGATTCTTTGTCCTGAACCGCATCTCGTTTTCGGGCACGGTGGATTCGGGCGGCTATTCCGAGGGCGCATATCAAGGGCGATTCACAGATTCTTCGATTCGGCGGTTAAAGGAGTTGGGGGCGCTCTTGAACGATGTCAAGATTACGAATGAGGATTACAGACAGGTTGTTCATGCCCCCGGCCAAGACATTTTCATTTTTCTGGACCCTCCGTATCTCGTGGCAACAAAATCGCGATTGTATGGCGTGAACGGGGCGCTTCACACGGCGTTCGATCACGCCCGATTTGCCGCCGAGATGAAAGAGTGCAGGCACTATTGGCTCATCACGTATGACGATTCGCCCGAGATTCGCGAGAATTTTTCATTTGCGTTCCAGGATGGCTGGGAATTGCAATACGGCATGAACAATTACAAGCGCGGCTCGGCCGCCAAGGGCAAAGAATTGTTCCTGACAAATTATCACGCCCAGCCCCGCCGCTCGACGCAGCTCGCCCTGCTTGATGCCCGGCTCTCCTACCGTTTGGGGCGCACAAGGTGACTGTTGGGTCGGCAGCAGAATTGATATGATTTCCTATCTCCGCGGAACCATTCTACAGCGCGCGCTCGATTCCATCATTCTCGACGTGACCGGCGTCGGCTATCGTGTGCGCGTGCCTACCACTACGCTGGGCGCGCTTGGCGATTTGGGCGCGCCCGCCGAGTTGTACACTCATCTTCATGTCCGCGAAGATGACATGTCGTTGTTTGGGTTTGCGACGCAGGACGAGCTCGATCTGTTCGAGCTTTTGCTCAGCGTGTCGGGCATCGGTCCCAAAGTTGCGCTGGGCATTCTTTCTTCCGCACCCCCGAACGAGATTCGGTCGGCGATTTCTCAGGGCAACCTCGAGATTCTCGGCAGCATCAAGGGTATCGGCAAAAAAACCGCCCAACGGCTTGTCCTGGAACTCAAGGGCAAGGTGGAGGTGGGCGAAGAGATCAGCGAGCTCTCGCCTCTCGATGGCGAAGTCGCCGCCACGCTCATCAATCTCGGTTACAGCGCCGCCGAAGCCCAGCGCGCCGCCCGCAACGTGCGCGGCGCCACACTGGAAGACAAGTTGCGCGCCGCTTTGCAATATCTGGGCGGTTGATGCGTTTCACAAGTGACATGACAAAGGCTTTAGCTGACTTGTGTTTGGAATAGATAATCAATGTCCAGGTATGATGTCGTTGTGATCGGCGCAGGTCCCTCGGGCACAACCGCCGCGCGTCATCTGGCGCGCGCGGGCTTGAAAACGCTGCTGCTCGAAAAAGAAAAAATGCCGCGCTATAAACCGTGCGGCGGCGGCGTGACCGCCAAAGTCAAGAATGTCCTTGATGTGGATTTTTCCGCCGCCGTCGAGGACACGATTGCCCGCGCGTCCGTCGCTTTTCGTGATGAAATTCGTTTTCCCGTGCAGTTTAGCGAGCCGGTCGGATGGTCGGTCATGCGCGATCGTTTTGACCTTTTGCTGGCAAACCAGGCAGCGAATCAGGGCGCCAAAGTGCGCGATGGCGTCAAGGTGAATCACATCGAGATTGACGACGCGGGAGTGCGCGTCCAAGTGCCCGGCGAAGAGATTCATGCCGAGGTGATTGTCGGCGCGGACGGCGCAAATGGCATTGTCGCGCGCGCGGCAGGGCTGCACTCGGAGCGCCGGTTGGGCGCGGCATTGGAGGCCGAGATGGAGCTGCCGAATGCTTCTGTCGAGCACTGGCGCGGCGTGTGGCATCTCGATTTTGGCGCGGTCCCGTACGGCTATGCATGGATTTTTCCCAAAGCTGAACATCTTTCGGTCGGCGTCGGCGCATTTGTCCAGACGAAACAGAAACTAAACCTCCGTCGTCTCCTCGACCAATACATTTCGTCCGAACCTACGCTCCAAAACGCCAGGCACGTCGCGCTGCACGGACATACTCTCCCGTTGGGCGGAACGCGACGGCGAGTGAGCAAAGACCGTGTCGTTCTCGTCGGCGATGCGGCGAATCTGGTGGACCCGTTTTCGGGCGAAGGCATTTATGCTGCCATCAAAAGCGGTAAATTGGCGGCTGAGCATGTGGCGGCGGGGCTGCGCGCGGGCAAACTCGACTTGGCCGATTACACGGCGCGCATTCAGACCGAATTTACGCGCGACTATCGCTATGCCGAAAAACTGGGCGCGGTCTTTTATCACATGCCGACTCGTTTGCTGAATATTTACGCGCAAGCGAGACCGCTGCAACTCTTTACTCTGGAAATCGCGCGCGCCGACATGGATTATCACACGGCGATAAAGAAATCACTGCGGCAGGCGCCGCGCTTTATTCTCCGCAAGAGCTGGCACAAGATTCGCGGTGTTGGCAAATGATGACTGTGGATGCGGTGATCGCGGGCGGCGGCCCGGGGGGGCTGTCCGCAGCGAGGGTTTTGGCGGCGCGCGGGGCGAGCGTCGTCGTCCTCGAATCTAATGCCGAAATCGGCTCGCCGACGCGCACGACAGGCGGCACATTTATTCAAGACGCCGTTGAGCTGGGTATTCCGCCTCACCTGTATCACCCCGTGCGCGGCGGGCGGATGCACTCGGCGAATCGCAGCGTTTCGCGCTCGTATGACCCGCCGTTTGCGTGCATCCTGAACGTGCGCGGCGTCTTTCAATTTCTCGCGGAACGCGCGATTGACGCGGGCGCACAGATGAGAATGAGCACGACGGCGACCGATGTGCTTGAAGAGAACGGCAAGATCGTGGGTGTGCGGGTCAAGGATGTGCGCGGCGTTGACTACGACATTCTTGCGCGGCTCACCTTTGACGCCACGGGTTACCGGGCAACCCTCTCTAAACGCGCGGGACTGCACGACGGGTTTGAACGGTTTGGCGTCGGCGCAGAGTATGACATGTATGCGCCGCACTATGACGAGAGCGAAACCGTTGGCATTGTCGGCAGCGCATTTGCGCCTGCGGGCTATGCGTGGACCGCGCCTTATGGCAATCATCGCGTGCGCGTGGGCGTCGGCATCATTCACGGCGATTCCAAAGAAAACCCGCGCGATTATCTCGACAAGTTCGTGGAACGCGCGGGCGATTTCAAAATCAACCTGCGCGGCGCACAGCCGGTCGAGTATCATCATGGACTGATCCCGTCCGATGGGATGGCAAAAAAATTTGTCATGGACGGCATGCTTGCGCTGGGCGACGCGGCGGGGCAGCCCTCGGCGCTTTTGGGCGAGGGGATACGTTGGGCGATTCGAAGCGGAATTTTGGCGGGCGAGGTCGCGGCGGACGCGCTCGCCGCGAACGATGTTTCGGAAGCGTTCCTCGCGCGCTACGAGCGCCAGTGGCGCAAAACGTATGGCAAAAATCTGCGGATCGCCGCGCTCATCAACAAGCGCATCGCCGCGTGGGACGATGCCCAGTGGGACGAGGGGATCGAACTGTTGGACCAGCTCAGCGCCCGGCAGTTTGGTCAAGCGCTGGCATCCAATTTTGTCAGCAGCTGGACGCTTTGGGCGCTCGCCGCCAATCCCAAACTCTTGCGAAAAAGTCTCGGTCTCGCCCGCGCAATGCTCACCCCGTCGCCCTGACCCGATCCTTGCCAAACAAAAAACCTGCGCCCGTTGTTTGGCGCAGGTTTTTTGTTTTCCTCTATTTTGTTCCCCGCAGATACACTGCCTGCCACGGTTCGTAACGGCTGAAAAACTTTTGGCGCGTCACCAGCTGACCGTCCTGATAAATTTCGCGATACAGCGTCACATCTTCGCCGTCCACCGCAAAATCAATTTGCTTGGTCGTCCCGCGCGGCAGGTTCGGATCGTCAATGTACTTTGTCGGCGGGTGTGGGACCTTGTTGGTCACTTCGGGTTCCGTCATCCTGACTTCGCGTCCGTTTGGCTTGGTGCCATAGAAATTGAACGTGAGTTTGAGGTTTGGAATGTCCGCGACAGACTCTATCAAAATATAGTTCGGCGTGTCGTTCACAAACTTGAGGTCGGCGCTCGGAACAAAGACCGCCGCATCCAGACCCTTGGGCGGTTCGTAATAGCCCACGCGATACGCGTGCTCCCACCGTTCGGCGATGGGGAACCCTGCAAAGAACGCCGCGCGAAACATCGTGGTCGAGACCTGGCACACCCCGCCGCCGGGACCCAGCACCGTGCGGTCGCCAAAAATCACATAGGCGTCTTCATACCCATTCGCCTCGACAATTTCCGACAGATACTTGATGAACGAAAAGGTCGCGCCGGGCGGAATCACGACTCCGTCAAACGATTTTTGCGCCGTGTTGATGTTGACAATGCGGCTGGGAATCGAACCGCGAAACTGGCTCGTGCCGCTCGACACCAATTCCTTGATGCCGAAATTTGCCGCGTCGCGCACATCCACCGCCGGTTTTGTCACCGTGACCGCGAGTTCGATCGTATTTTCGCGCAGGGCGTTGAGCGCGGTCTCGCCGGGCGACGCGTTGCCCTGTACGCGGCGCGAGGCGGAAGCTTGTTGAAATTTGAGCGCGACCGCTTGTGTGGTCGCATCAATGTCGAGCGCGCGGCCCTCCTGACTCGTTACGATTGGCGTCAACACACCATCGGTGAAATGAAAACGCGCGTCTCGCGGCGACTGGTTGATCTCGCGTGCCAGCTGTTCCACTTTGGCGCGGATCGCGGCGTCATTCAATACAGCTTTATAGCTCTGCGACCCATCCGCATTGGAAACGGGCTGGAGCGTCAGCATCTGCGCCAGCGCAGCTTGATCAATTGCCCATGAGCGCTCGCGGAATTGCAGGACGAGCGGAGCTGCAAGAAATGCGTTGATTTGCGTCTGCGCCTGTTTTGCATCTACGGCATTGGGCACGAGGTCTTGTACCGGCAGCATCACCTCGCCGCCGGGATTGGCGGCAAATGCTTTGATGCGCTTGAACGTCTCTTCGCCGTCCAGACGGCGTCCTGCCTGTGCGGGCTGTTCGGTCAACCGCAGCCCTTCGAGCCGGTACAAAGCATCCCGCGAAGGACGGTCAATTTGTAAAGCGAGCACGCTCACATACTGTCGCGCAACCGCATCGTCAAACGCCGAGGATGCGGTCACGTCCGCGCCGACAAGCAGCGCGCGCCCCTGCTCGATCAGCGAAAGCGTCAAATCCCCGCGATGTCCGATTGCAAAGGCGGCATCGAGCGCGGGTCGCAAGTCACTGCGAAAGCCAAGTTCCCAGGGCCAGGCGCGATACACATTCGAGCCGTCGCGCAGAATGATCTGTTCCCCGCCAAAACGCTCCAAAAGCACGTTCGGGTCGCCCAATTTCTCGCGAATCAGCGTCTCCGCCTGGGCGCGGGTCATGCCGCCGATTTCTTCGCCCAGCACACGCACGCCGGGCACGGCGCGGTCGCGCAAATACCATTGGTAGCCAAACAACGCCCCCGCGACAAGCACTGCGGCAAACGCCAGCACAATCCACGGCGCGCCGATTCTCGGCAGTCCGCGTTTCTGAGCGCGGCGAGCGCGGCGCAGCTCGATGCGTGCTTCGGGCGTCAGGTTGGGCGGCGGCGGTGGAGTCGGCGGGGCAGGGGATGTCGGCTCTTGAGCGCAGGTTGAACGGCGGCGGCGCGGCGGCAGCGCGTGAAAGGGTTGATACTCGGGATCAGGAGAAACTTGGGACATGTGACATGTGTCTTGGGCGGAACGGCGTGTATAGTATAAGGGATAAATGGATTTTTTGAAAAAGCCGGTGACGCTTGTGCTATAATTGCTGTGGATTATCCATGTCGCGCATTCTGCAATCGCTCCGCCGTTACTCTCCCGCGCGTTCTTCGGCGTGGAAATGGCTCTATGTTGGCATCGGCGTCAAGCGCTGGCTGGTGCTGTTGCTTGCGGGCATCACCTTTCTTTCGCTCGGTGTCGCCTATTTTTTGGTTGAAGTATATCGCGAACAGCCGTTTCCCGATTTTGTCTATTATCTCACCCTGCAGTTCCTGCCCCGCGCCCTGCGCGCGCTCTTGTTTGGGGCCGTCGGCATCGGCGTCGTGGGGTTTGCCCTCTATAAATTGAACCAAGCTCTGCTCGCCGGAGTTCCCGCGCGCCCCGCCTCGCTCGTCGAAAATCTCTATCGCAAACGCATGCGTCAGCGCGGCTTGAAAATTGTCTGCATCGGCGGCGGCACAGGCATGTCCACCCTGCTGCGCGGGCTAAAAAACTATTCCGACAATCTCACTGCCATCATCACGGTGGCGGACGACGGCGGCAGCTCGGGCACGCTTCGCACCGAACTGGGCGTGTTGCCACCGGGAGATTTTCGTCAATGCATCGCTGCGCTCGCAGATTCCGAGCCGCTCATGGCGCGCTTGCTCGAATATCGCTTTCCCAAGAACACGGGTCTCGGCGGTCATGCCTTTGGCAATCTCTTTATCGCCGCAATGGCAGGCGTCACGGGCAATTCGGAACGCGCCCTGCTCGAATCTTCGCGCGTGCTCGCCGTGCGCGGGCGCATTTTGCCCAGCACACTCGAAAACGTGACGCTCTGGGCAGAAGTGCGCGGCACGCACGAATCCACCCCCGCCCGTGTCATGGGCGAATCACAGATCGCCAAGTTCGGACAGCCCGTCGAGCGCGTCTATCTCGAACCCGAGAATGTGCCCGCTTATCCGGGCGCCATCCGCGCGCTCCTCGATGCCGAATTGATCGTCCTCGGACCGGGCAGTCTCTACACCAGTCTGCTGCCGAATCTCTTGGTGCAGGACCTCTCCGCCGCCTTTGCCGTTTCGCCCGCGCTAAAATTGTATGTGGCAAATGTTGCGACCGAAAAAGGCGAGACGGACGGATACGCAGTCGAGGACTATTTGAGCGCGCTCTCTCTGCACTGTGACGGGCTGACGCCGGACGGAGTTCTGGTCAACAGCAACGTTTCACACAAACTGCCTCCGCAGGCGGAAATAGAGTTTGTAAAACCGCGCGCCGCGCCGATCGCGCCGAATACGAACGGAAATGGCGTCACGGACGTGCCCACCGCGCCCGTTGGATATATCAAGGACGCGAACACGACGGCAGCTGTTCCATATACGTTTGCGGATGTGGTGGATAACGAACGCCCCTGGCGGCATGACTCGGAAAAGCTGGCGCGGAGTGTGGTGCGCTGGTATGCGGAGCGGACCAAGCGCGGTCGCCGGGACCCGTCTTTTTCGAGTCCGAACCGCACTTTCGAGACCAGTGCAACAACATGATGAAATTGTCGAACAAGTAATAGCACGCGAGTCGGGTTCGTTCGCCAAACTGCGGCTTGCGCGACTCGAGGGTAACACCCGCAGACGTTTTCTCTGCGTTATCAACTTTAAGGAGCAACAAAAATGGCACGCATCGGTATTAACGGTTTCGGACGCATCGGTCGGCAGGTGACCAAGGCAATCAAACAAACATACAAGGATATTGACATTGTCGCGGTCAACGATTTAGCCTCACCCGAGGAAAACGCGCATCTGTTCAAGTATGACACCAACTATGGAAAATATCCGGGCACCGTCGAGGTGGATGGAGATAACATTGTCATTGATGGCGACAAGATCAAGGTCCTAAAAGAAAAGGACCCGGCAAAATTGCCGTGGAAGGACCTGGGTGTGGAATTGGTCATCGAGTCCACGGGTCTTTTCACGGACGCGGACAAAGCCAGGGCGCACATTACTGCCGGCGCCAAGCGGGTCCTCATCAGCGCGCCCGCCAAGGGCGAGGACATTACGGTTGTGCTCGGCGTGAACGAGGACAAATACGACCCCGCCAAGCATTTCATTGTCTCGAACGCATCTTGTACGACAAATGGACTTGCTCCCGTTGCCAAAATTCTGGAAGACAATTTCGGCATCGAAAAGGCGCTCATGACGACTGTGCATGCCTACACCAACGACCAAAAGATTTTGGATGTAGTGCACAAAGACTGGCGTCGCGCCCGCGCCGCCGCCATGAACATTATTCCGACCACCACGGGCGCGGCAAAAGCGGTGGCGCTCACCATGCCCGAACTCAAGGGCAAATTTCACGGCTTTTCCCTGCGTGTGCCTGTCTCAACCGTTTCGATCATTGACCTGGTGGGCAATCTGAAACGCGACGCCACAGCCGAAGAATTGAATGCCGCGTTCAAAGCCGCGTCCGAAGGTTCCATGAAGGGGATTCTCGGATACAGCCAGGAACCGCTCGTATCCAGCGACTATAAAGGCGACCCGCGCTCTACGATTGTGGATGCCGAATTGACCATGGTGATCGGCGGCAACTTGTTCAAAGTGGTTACGTGGTATGACAATGAATGGGGCTATTCCAGCCGCGTTGCCGACCTTACCAAAATGATGGCAGACAAGGGGCTGTAAAGGTCTGCGTATGGAAAAAAAGACTATTCGGGATGTTGACGTACAAGGCAAGCGCGTGCTGGTGCGCGTAGACTTTAATGTGCCTCAGGACAAAAAGGATGGGCACATTACTGACGACCGCCGCATTCGTGAATCGCTGCCCACGCTTCAATATCTCCTGGATCACGGCGCGTCTCTGGTGCTCATGTCGCACCTGGGACGCCCCAAAAACAAAGAAGAGAAATACTCGCTCAAGCCGGTTGCCGCGCGCCTGCAAGAGCTGCTGGGCCGCCCGGTCCAGATGGCGGACGATGTCATTGGCGATGCGGTCTTGAGACAGGCACAAGCGCTCAAGCCGGGTGAGGTGTTGCTGCTCGAAAACGTTCGCTTTTATCCCGAAGAAGAAAAGAACGACCCTGCATTTGCGCGCGAACTGTCGCGGCTCGGCGACCTGTATGTAAATGACGCGTTCGGCAGCGCACATCGCGCCCATGCTTCGACGCGCGGCGTGGCGGATTATCTGCCTGCCGTCGCAGGGTTCCTGATGGAAGAAGAGCTGAACTATCTCGACGGCGCGCTCAACAACCCCAAGCACCCGTATATCGCAATCCTCGGCGGCGCAAAAATCGGCGACAAGATAGGCGTGATCAAGAATCTCCTGCCCAAGGTGGACAAGATTCTCATCGGCGGCGGCATGGCAAACACATTTGCCAAAGCGGCAGGGTATCCGGTTGGTGACTCACTGGCGGAAGACGACAAACTCGATGTCGCCCGCGAACTAATGGATGCGGGCAAGGGGAAACTCGTGTTCCCTGTTGATTGGACGATTGCCGATAGATTCGCGGCAGATGCAGAATCTCGGATGGTGGATGTTCAAAGCGTTCCTGACGGATGGCGGATTCTCGACGTGGGTCCTGAAAGCATCAAACTGTTCGAGACCTACCTCAAGGACGCCAAGACGGTCGTGTGGAACGGACCGATGGGCGTGTTTGAATTTCCAAAATTCGCCACGGGCACGCTTGCGATTGCCAAATATCTCGCCCAATTACCCGATGCCATCACGGTCATTGGCGGCGGTGATTCCGCCTCAGCGGTCGAAATGGCGGGTGTAGCCGACAAGATGTCGCACGTCTCGACCGGCGGGGGAGCGAGTTTGGAATTCATGGAGGGGCGCCCGCTCCCCGGAATCCAAGCTCTGCAAGACAAATAGAGTTAATCAAGCGACACGGCGGCACCGGCGCCGCCGTGTCGTGGATGAGTGGACTCTCATATCCCCCGGAATACTATTCTGTTTCCAACAGAATCATCCCCGTGTGCGGCTCCATCTTGACGCTGTCATAGCGCGTCCCGAACCCATCCACATAATTGCGCGACAAGGTTATCGCCCGCGCTTCATTCGTCGGGTTCACCAAAACCAGCCCCTGTGTAAACCTTCGCTGATACACCCCCGTCTGTTGAAAGGGTCCGCCGAGCGGACTGCCGATTTGCAAACCATAGAGCGACGAATCCATCGTTTGCGGAGTGAGCGCGCTTGCCATGCCGAAAAAACTGTGCGTTCCATTCGCTGCAAGCAGAAACGAGCCGAGCGCGAACCGCAGCCATTGGTCAGCATCCACAGACCCGTCGCCCGCATCCGTCCCCAAACGGGTCGAGGTCAGGACCAGCAAATTTGGATTGGACGACAACTTGGCTAGCGCGTCAAGATCGCGGAGCCAGCGCGCTTGGTTGGGCATCTGCGAGAGCGGCGATTCGGGTTCGGTAAGAAAGTCCTCGAGCCGCACACCATCTATTGGTGGTTCCAACTCGCTCTCCAGCGTCTCTGTCACAGACATGTTGGCGATGAGTAGTTTCGGCGCAATCGCCGCGCGCACCGCGCCAATGTCCGTCGCTGCGGTTGGCGTCAAAACAATTCCGGCAAAGACGGGGTTGAGAGCTTCGGATGCGGTCGACGGTGTGTCCGTTGCCAGAAACACTGTTGCCCCCGGCGCGGGTGAAAATGCGGCGGTGTTGTCCGTCACAATCAGCTGGGCGCGCCCAATCAGCTCTTCAAGGACTGGAGGTGTTTGCGCCGAGACGTCCATCCAGAGCCCGACGCGGCTGCGCGGCGTGTCCGGCAGGATTCGCAGGTTGGGGTCTCGGGTTTGTGCCGCGCCCGGGGTCCGTTGGATCACCAGCGTGGCGGTTGGGGGACGGGGCGTGAACGTCGGTGTGGGCGCGGGGGTCCACGTGGCGGGATACTGAAATACGGCAATCGGCGTCGGTGTCGGTGTCGCCAGACAGCCCGAAACCAGCACAAGAGTGAGCACAAGCGGAAACAAGAGGCGCATGTTTCGAGTGTATCGCGTCCGATTGGCGTGTCAATCACCAAAAAATCCGCTCGTTTTTTGGTTCGCGGAAAAAGTGGTTTTTCCTTTACAAAAGCCGAGCGGACATGTAAAATCTCTGGCTATCATATGATTGATCCTGAATTGCTGGTGGCGTTCGTCAAATCGTATAATCCGGAAATTGATACCGGGCGAATCGAACGCGCCTATGCGCTGGCGGCCGAAGCGCACAGGGGTCAAACGCGCGCGTCGGGCGAACCCTATGTCACGCACCCGGTTGCCACTGCCAGAATCCTCGCCGATTTGTATATGGACGAGGATACAATTGTGGCGGCGTTATTGCATGATGTCCTTGAAGACACGGCTGTCACGATAGACGAAATCCGCGCCCAATTCGGGGACGACGTCGCCCAGTTGGTGGATGGCGTCACCAAACTTTCGCAGCTGCGCTATGGCACAGAGCAGGTCGAAGCCGAGTCGCTCCGCAAGATGTTTCTTGCCATGGCAGAAGATATTCGCGTCGTCTTGATCAAGCTCGCCGATCGGCTCCACAACATGCGGACTCTATCCTCGCTCAGCCGCGATAAACAGGTCAAGATTGCGCGCGAGACACTCGAGATTTTTGCACCGCTTGCCAATCGTCTCGGGATCTATAACATTCGCCGCGAGCTCGAGGACCTGTCGCTCAAATATCTCGAACCCGATGAATTTGCCGAGATTGAAGAATTTTTGGCGGATGACACCGATGATCGCTACTCGTATATCGGTCAGGCGGTCACGCTGCTGCGCGAGCGGCTGGCAAAAGAGGGGGTCAAGGCGGAGATTAGCGGGCGACCCAAGCACATCTTTTCCATATATCGAAAAGCGCGCGCCAAACAACGCGACCTCTCGCACATTTACGACATTCGCGCGATTCGCTGTCTGGTGGATGATCCGGGACAGTGTTATCTTGTGTTGGGCATTGTGCATTCTCTGTGGACGCCGATTCCCGGCGAGTTTGACGATTACATTGCCAAACCCAAAGAGAACGGATACCAGTCCTTGCACACGGCTGTGATCGGTCCGGGCGGCAAAGCGCTCGAGGTCCAAATTCGCACTCGCGCAATGCACCAGATTGCAGAGTATGGCGTTGCGGCGCATTGGCGTTACAAAGAGCCGGGCGGCAAGCGCGACCCCAAACTCGAGGAAAAAATTAATTGGCTGCACCAGCTGCAGGAATGGCGCGCCGAAGTGACGACGGCGAGCGATTTTGTGAACGCGCTCAAAACCGACATTTTTCGCGATCAGGTCTATGTCTTTACGCCCAAGGGTCAGATCATCGAAATGGCGACCGGCGCGACTCCGATTGATTTTGCATATCACATCCACACCGAGGTCGGCAACCGCTGTCGCGGCGCCAAAGTGAACGGCAAGCTGGTTGCGCTCGAGACGCCGCTCGCGACGGGCGACCGCGTCGAGATCCTCACCGCAAAAAAGGGAGGTCCCTCGCGCGATTGGCTCAATCCATCGCTCGGTCTCGTGCACACGGCGCGCGCCAAAGAGAAAATTCGACAGTATTTTCGCAAGCAGGAACGCGAGGTGGCGCGCATCGAAGGACGCACGCTGTTGGAAAAAGAACTGCACCGTCTTGGGTTGGCAAACAAGAATCTGGACGACATCGCCAAACTCTTTGGCTATACCGGCGTGGACGAACTCGCCGAAGCAATCGGCTATGCGGACATCGGACTGCAGGCGATAGGGGTTAAGCTGCTGGAAGCGGAACAGACAAAAAACGCGCAGCCGGTGCCCCAAGAGCCGCTCCCCGAACTCAAGCCCCGCCCCAAACCAAAAACGGATGTCGGCTTGGAAATCGGCGGCGTCGGCAACCTGCTGACGCGTGTGGCACAATGCTGTCGCCCTGTCCCGGGCGAACAGATTATCGGCTATATTTCACACGGCAGGGGTATCGCGATTCATCGTCGCGACTGCAAAAATGTGATTGATCATGAGGGGGGAGGGGGGCGGTGGATCGCGCTGACGTGGAAAGGGATGAAGCAGGAGCAGGTCTATCCGGTGACCATCGAAGTGCGCGCCTTTGACCGTTCGGGGTTGTTGCGTGACTTGTCGGGTGTCGTCGCCGAAGAGAATGTGAATATGAGCTCGGTGAACAGCAAATCGCGCCGTGACAACACCGCGCTCGTCACCGCGACGTTGGAAATCGGGAATGCCAACCAGCTGTCGCGGATTTTGAACAAGATCGAACGTCTGCCGAATGTGCTGGACGCAAAACGAGTTTCCGGATAAAGCTATGAAGAACATGCCCCTGTTCCAAACCACCCGGTCCATTGACAACCATTATTCGTCTGATTCAGCAGTTGTGCTTGTAAATGGCGATGCGGCCGCCTTGCTGAAAACTTTGCCGGACGAGACAGTCCAGCTCGTGATCACCTCGCCGCCCTACAATTTGGGCAAGGCGTATGAGGACCGCGTCTCTATCGAAAAGTATCTGAAAGGGCAAAAGCCAATCATTGCGGAGCTTGCGCGTGTCCTGAAAAAGAGCGGGAGCATCTGTTGGCAGGTTGGCAATTTTGTGGCCGCTGGCGAAGTGTTTCCGTTGGATATTCTGTACTATCAGATCTTTAAAGATCTCGGTTTGCGATTGCGGAATCGCATTGTCTGGCATTTCGGACATGGCTTGCATGCCTCTAGACGATTCTCGGGACGCTATGAGACAATCTTGTGGTTCACCAAGAGTGATGAATATGTGTTTAATCTTGATCCGGTCCGTGTTCCGTCCAAATATCCCGGCAAGAGACATTTCAAAGGACCCAACAAAGGCAAACCATCGGGGAACCCGAACGGCAAAAACCCCTCAGATGTCTGGGAAATTCTGCTGAGGGATTGGGAACAAGCGCTTTGGGATATTCCAAATGTAAAAGCGAATCATCCTGAAAAGACTTTGCATCCATGTCAGTATCCTGTCGAACTGGCTGAACGATGTGTGCTGGGATTGACCGATGAAGATGATTGGGTGTTGGACCCGTATGCAGGTGTTGGGACTTCTCTGATTGCAGCCCAAATGCATAATCGTCGCGCGATGGGAAGCGAGAAGGAGCCCGAATATTTCGAGGTGGCGCTTGAACGTATCAACGCGCTCTGGGCGGGTACTCTTGTTACCCGGCCGATGGGAAAACCTGTCTTTGTGCCGACTGGAAAAGAAAAAGTAGCGCAAGTTCCGGCAGAGTGGCAGACACCGCAATTGCCGCGTCTCTTTGAGAAAAAGGCAAAATACAAATGAGGGTTGTTGGAGAATACTCGTTCAACGGCGGCAAAGCCAAAGTGGAAAGTGGCTACCCCGGCGAAATCGCCCAGGTGCGAGAAATTATCGAGCTGGTGGATGCATCCAATTTCAAAAGCAAAGTCGGGTTGGAGAAGACGAAATCGGGGCGCATGTTGTACTCTCCACGCGCGTTAAACAAAAGATTTGGCGAACTATTTTTCGCGCGCGGGTGGTCCAAGCACAAAATCGCTTCCTCCTATTCGGACAAATATTATGTTTCTGGCTACACTCCGACAAAGCAGAGCAAAAGCGGATATCGCGAAATGGATTTCGTGAAAAATCGGCTTGGAGTCGAAGTTCAGTTCGGCAAATACGCATTTATGGTTTACAACGTCGCCGCAAAAATGACCATCTTTCACAATTTGGACCTAATCGACGCGGGAGTCGAGATCGTGCCTGTCAAAGAGTTTGCGCGTGAAATGTCAACCGGTGTTGCTTATTTTGAGCAATTTACATGGGACCTTGAACAGCGAGGTATTGCGAACATTGACATTCCCGTTCTGATACTGGGAATCGCAAAGTAATCAAAGGAGAGCGCTGATGTCAGTAAGCGAACGAATCCAGAGAGATTTCACCACGATCACGCTCGCGCTCATTCCGGCTGCCATCGTCATCAATATCGTCGCAGGCCAGATCGTACAAAATGTCTTGAAATTGCCCATCTACCTGGACTCGATTGGCACCGTGCTGGTGGGTGTTTTGGCGGGACCGCTGGCTGGCGCCATCACGGGCGCATTGTCGAACATCATCTGGGCAATCATCTTTAGCACGCCGACCGCCGCGCCGTATGCGATCACCGCGTTTATCATTGGGATCTGCGCCGGAGTTGCCGGGACCTATGGCGCATTCAAAAACATCATCTGGACGATTGTGGCGGGGCTGCTCACCGGGGTGATCGCCGCGCTGGTTTCCGCCCCGATTACGGCGTTTGTATTTGGGGGCATCACAGGTTCGGGGACCGATTTGATTATCGCGGCAGCCCAGGCGACCGGGCAAAATCTGCTTGCTGCCGCAACCATTCAGGGCTTTGTTTCGGACCCCCTTGACAAGGCAGTTTCGTTTGTTGTCGTGTGGGTCATCCTCCGCGGCATGTCCAGACGCCTCCTTTCTCAGTTCTCGCGCGGCGCAAGTGTTCTGGCGGCTAGAGCGAATTCCTCTTTGACTCAAGGCGAAAGATAACCGCAGTGTTCGAACCAAGCGCGCGCATCTTCGGGCGTAATGGATTGGAATGCCAGATTGAGTGCTTCAACGAGCTCATCGAAGGTCCG
>JADZCJ010000143.1 GCA_020851635.1 Anaerolineae bacterium | reverse complement strand
GCGTGCATAATGCGAAAATATTCGTGCTTGCTGGTTTGACTCATGGAGTTACCCGTTTTCATGCGGGTAACATTATCAAATGTCTCGACGATACCCTACCGGGTAACATTTTACATGGCTTGATTCGCCGGATTTACACACAATTCGCCAAACCGCCAAGTTCAAATCGGTCGCCAAAAGCATTTTGATTCGCGAACGCGTCTCGCGAAACAGCGCGAAGGGTTCAAGCGGGTCGCTGCTCGAGCTCCCTCTAGCGCCGTTCAATGGCAAATGCAATTTGCCGGCTTTGCTTTGAATTGAATAATCCTCAGATATTTTGTCCATTTATCATTTGGGATTGTATCATATAAGGCTCGTGCCCTGCATTAAGATTTCCCAACAACAGAAATCTACTGCAATTCTCCATCAGTTTTAATCTGCAGTGCATAATATCCCCACATGCCTCCAACCCTCCTCCTCTCGCCCGCCGCCTCAGGCAAGACCGAATACTGCATCGAGCGCGTGCGTGCGGTGCAACAAGAAAACCCCCTCGCGCCCGTGCGCGTGATTTTGCCCGACCGCAACCAGGCGAGCGCGTTTCGCCGGCGCATCGCGCGGCGCGGCGGCGCGTTCGGCGTCGAAATCGGCACCTTTCAGGACGCGTATCAAGCCGTGCTGTCGAGCGCGGGGCAGTTTCTGCCGCTCGCGTCCGACGCGCTGGTCCATAAACTCGTCCGCCGCGCGCTCGAAACGCTCAACGCCGCGAAGGCGCTGGAGCACTATGCCCCCATCGTCGGACGCGCGGGTCTCACCCTCGCCGTGACCGACGTGATCGCCGAACTCGAGCGCGCCCTCATTCATCCCGAGGAATTTGCCGCCGCCGCCAGCACACACGATGCACGGCTTTGAGACCTGGCGCGCCTGTATGCGGAATACCAAAAGGAGCTCGCTGCGCTCGGCTATGCCGACGCCTGGGGGATGGGTTGGCTGGCGGTCGAGCAGCTGGAGCAAAATCCCGCGCTCACCGCCGATTGGCGCTTGCTCGTCGTGGACGGGTTTGACTCGTTCAACGGCGTCACCCTCAAATTCCTCGCCCCGCTCGCCGCACGCGTGCAGGAAACCCTCGTCACCCTTTCCGGCGACGCTAAAATGACGCGCCCCGTTTACCTGCGGTTCGCCCAAACGCGCAAACAGTTGGAAGAGATCGCCGCGTTCGAAACCATCACCCTACCGCCGTCCGCACACACCCTCCCCGCGCCGCTGGTCCAATTGGAACGCCATATTTTTGAACCCAACCCCGCGCGCATCGGGCCCGCGCGTCACGTCGAGTGGCTTGAGGCACAGACCGAACGTCTCGAAGCGCGCGAGGCGCTCCGCTGGCTCAAAGCGCGCATCCGGCGCGACGACGTGCCCCCCGACGAATGTGCGGTGATTGCGCGCGACCTCGGACCCTATCGCGCGTTTCTGCGCCAAGCCGCCGCCGAATTTGGCATGCCCCTCCGTTTTCTCGGCGGCGAACCCCTCGTACAAAATCCCGCGGTCATTGCGCTGCTCGACGTCCTGGAACTGCCGCTGACGTGGAAACGCCGCGCCCTTTTGGATGTGGTGCGCTCGCCGTATCTCGACCTGACCCAATTTGGCATCGCGCCCTCGGACGCGTCCAAACTCGCGCTCGTCGCCCGGTATGGACAGGTCATCGAGGGGCGCGACCAGTGGTCCCAGACGCTCGCGCGGCTCGCGGGCGCAACCGACCGCGTCACGCGCGACGAAAACGACCCCGTCAACGCGCTGCGCGGCGATGCGGCGCAAACGCTCTCGAACGCGCTCGCTGCCTTTGCCGACCGATTCACCCCCCCCTCGCACGCGACGCTGTCGGAATATCTACACTGGCTGCAGGAAAAATTCTTGCGCGCCGACGGACTGCGCCTGCTCGAACAAATCAAACGCGCGCCCGAAACCTATGCGCGCGACGCGTCCGCGCTCCTCGAATTGCGCGACACGCTCCATGCGCTCGCGCTGGCGGCGCAGACCACAAACGATACGCGCGCCATAGAATACTCCGCCTTTCTGGGCGAACTGCGCGGCGCGCTCGATACCGCGTCCTATGACCCCGACGACCCCGAAACGCGGCGGCAGGCGCGCATCTATGCGGGCAACATGAACACCACACGCGGCATTCCCTATCGCGCCGCCGTCATTTTGGGGCTTTCCGAAGGCATTTTTCCCGCGCCCGAAAACGAGGACCCCTTTCTCCCCGATTCCGAGCGCAATGCCCTCGCGGCGCAGGGGGTGCCGGTCGAAATCCGCTTGCGCGGCGCCCAGACCACCCTCTTTTATGAGGCGGTGACGCGCGCCAGCCAATATTTGCTCCTGACGCGTCCGTATCTCGCCTCCGACGGCGAATCGTGGGAACCGTCGCCGTATTGGGAAGCCACCCGCGCCCTCTTTGACGCTCCGCCCGCCCGCAAAATCCGCGCGGCACAGTCCACCACGCTTTCCGATGCCGCCTCGCGCGCCGAACTCGTCCAATCTGTCGCCGCGCGCAAAAAAATCCCCGCCTCGCTCGATTTTCTGCAAACGGAATTTGAACGCGTTCAAGCTCGCGCCGAAATCTTGCAGGCGCGTTTGGAAAGCGAGTCAAAGGGAATCTATGACGGCGATGCAAGCGCGGTAGAAACCTTGCTGCAGTTGCGCTACGGCGACAGATTTGTCGCCAGTCCGAGCCGTCTGGAAAAATACGGGACGTGCCCTTTTTATTTTTATATTGACCACGCGCTGGGGGTGGAACCACCCGAGCCGCCGACACCCGGTTTTGATGCGCGTCAGTTGGGCACGCTCCTGCATCACATTCTGGAACGCGTCTACCGCAACACGCCCGCGCCCCAGACGACCGAAACGTTATTGCAGACCCTCGATCGCGTCGCGCCGCCCATTCTGGATGCCGCGCCCGATGAACTCGGTTTTCGCCCGACCCCCTTGTGGCAGCACGAACGCGCCGCGCTGCTGGACGCTTTGCGGCGCTCTATCACCAAACTAAACGAACTCGCGGGCGACATGATGCCGCGCGATTTGGAAAAACAATTTGGCGGGTATGATGCCCCCGTCACTCTGAATACAAGCGCGGGCGCGCTGCGACTGCGCGGCACGATTGACCGCGTGGATGCGGACGCCGAGAACAACCTGCGCCTCATTGATTACAAGACGGGGGGTTCGGGCTACGACAAGGAAGCGTTTCTGCGCGGTGAACATTTACAACTCCCCCTCTACGCGCTCGCCGCCCGGCAGCTCTATCCCGAATCTCACGTCACCGACGGCTTTTATTGGCACATTCACGGCGCAAAAGCGAGCGCCTTCAAGCTGAGTCGCTTTGATTATACGGACAAGCAGGGACGCAAATTTGATGGAGCCGCCGGGGCGATGGAATTTGCTCTCGACCATGTCGGCGCGTTTATTTCCAACATCCGCCGCGGCGTCTTTGCGCCCAAACCACCCGAGAACGGCTGTCCCGATTATTGCCCCGCCCGAAATTTTTGTTGGCGCTATACCTCCCGTTAATGAACATTCTCGACACCTTTTCGCTCACCCCCACCCAGCACCGGGCAGCTACCTTGGCTCAAGACCTTGCCGTCAGCGCGGGCGCGGGTTCGGGCAAAACCAACACCCTGACCGCCCGTTTTGTCTGGCTGGCGGACCAAAACGAAACGCCGCGCCGCATCGTCGCCGTGACGTTCACCGACAAGGCGACGCGCGAAATGCGCAATCGCATTCGCCGCCGCGTCCGTGAATGGGTAGAAAAGGACTGCCCGCCCGACCAACTCGCTCACTGGCGCGCCATTCAGAGCGGGCTCGAAGCCGCGCGCATCGGCACCATCCACTCGCTCTGCGCCGAAATCCTGCGCGCCCACCCCGCCGAGGCGCAAATTGACCCGCGTTTTGGCGTCCTCGACGAGGGGTTGGCGTCCGCGCTCAAGGCGCAGGTGGTGCAGGACTCGCTCACCTGGGCGACCGGACAGGCGGACCTCACGCCGCTGTTCGAGACCTTTGACCCCAAAACACTCGAATCCATCCTCTCTGACCTGCTCAACCACCGCCTCGAAGCGGAAACAGCATTTAATCTGGAGGTGTCGGGGGCACAAGTGTTGTGCCGCACCATCCGCGAATTTCTGGATGCGCCGCATGTGCAGCAAGCATGGAACACACTGCGCGAACTAAAAGACAGCGGAACGTTGTATGACGACGCGGGCGACAAACTGGGACCACAGGTGGAAACGCTTCTCATACAATGGGATGTGTTGGAACGCGCCCTCTATAAAGAGCAGGGGGGGGACGCGGCATTCACGCTGTTCAAAATTCGCCGCGAAACGTTAAAAAAAGGGAGCGGCAAGAAAACCAGCGCGGCAAAACAGGCAGTCGCCGATCTCCAAACTGCATATGACGAAAAGGTTGATCCGTGGCTCGGAGGTCAAACGAGCACAGACAAACCACCTGACCCCGCGCTCGACGCGCAAATGCGCGAGACGATCACATTACTGCGTCGCGCCTTTGAGCACGCCGAACAAGAGTATCAACAAGCCAAAGACCGGCGCGCCCAACTCGATTTTGACGACATGGAGCGCGGCGCACAGCTGCTCCTGCGTCATCCCAAAATCCGCGCCTACTGGCAGTCACAGTTGGATGCTCTGCTCGTGGACGAATTTCAGGATACCAACGAACGTCAGCGCGAAATCATCGAGGCGCTGGCGGACAGTGCGGACGGGCGCGCGGGACGATTGTTTATCGTGGGCGACCCCAAACAAAGCATCTATCGCTTTCGCGGCGCGGATGTCACCGTGTTTGGGCGCGTGCGACAGGACATTCAAGCGCGCGGCGGCAAACCGGTAGATTTGACCGAAACCTTTCGCGCGCACACCGACTTGATTGAAATGCTCAATCATTTGCTCGCGCACATCATGGGCGTCCCCGACGCGCGCCACATTTACTATACGCCATTCGCCGCGCTAAAATCGTCGCGCAAGGACCCGCCGCTGTTTCGCAAACCCTTTGTCGAATTGTTGTATGGCACGGGCGACGACGCGCGTCAAACCGCCGCGCAGCTCCTCGCCGACCGCTTGCGCGAGCTCCATGACACGGACTGTATCGAGTGGGACAAGATTGTGTGCCTCTTTCGCGCGTCAACAGGTTTTGACGATTACGAGCAGGCATTCGCCGCCGCCGACATTCCGTTCGTCACGGTGGCGGGTCGCGGGTTTTACGAGCGTCCCGAAATCCGCGACCTCTTGAATCTCTTGCGCGCGTTCGCGGACCCCTCTGATGATGCGGCGATGGCGGGACTGCTCCGTTCTCCCGCTTTCGGGCTGAGCGATGCCGCATTGTATCAACTGCGCCGCGCCTCCGACGACACACCCCGCCCCTACCTCGACGCGCTCCAATCCGACCTCTCGCTCCTCTCCGAGACCGACCGCGCCCGCGCCGAACTCGCCCGCGCCTGTCTCGAAAAATGCGCCGCGCTCGTCGGACGCATTTCCATTGCCGAGCTGCTCAAAACCATCCTGCATGAAACCAACTATCTCGCGCTCTTGTCCGCCGTCGCGGGCGAACGCTTGCAGCGCAACGTCGAAAAACTGCTCGCCGATGCGTATGCCAGCGGGCTGACCAACGTGAGCGAATTTCTCGAATACATCGAAACGTTACGGGATGTCGGCGCGCGCGAGGGCGAAGCGCCGTCCGAGGTGCAGGGCGCGGTGCGGCTCATGACCGTCCACAAAGCCAAAGGGCTCCAGTTCCCCATTGTCGTCCTCGCCGATGCGGCGCGCGGCGCGCCAAATCTTCGCGCCCGCGTTCTGCTCTCGAATGAATTGGGCGTCGTCCCCCAATTGGACCACGACACGGGCAGTTCGCCGTTGTTCGGACTCGCCAAACATCTGGAACGCGACCGTTCCCGCGCCGAAGACCTGCGGCTTTTGTACGTCGCTGCCACTCGCGCCCAGGAAAAACTGATCGTCTGCGCGCACCAATCCGGAAAAAACAATTCCGACGTCTGGTTCCATCAACTGGCGACCGCCGCCGGTCTGACGCTTGACGAAATCGCCGCAGAACCCGAAACGTGGCATGAGCGCAAACTTGCCGACAAGGAACTCACAGTCGCGTACAAGTGCGCCGCAGGACCCCGCACACGCGCCGGAGCAAAAGCGGCGGACACACCCGAACACGAAAATATCTCCGCCGCGCTGTTTGCGCCCCTTGCTCCCCCGCGCGAAATCGAAATCGCCGACGAGCTGTCACTCGAACAGCAGCTTGCCGCCGACAGCATCGGCGCGCGCACCGGCGAACTGTTTCACGCCGCGATCCGCCAATGGTGTTTTCCCGGCAACCCGAATTTTGAAACCTTGCTCCGCGCCGCGTCCGCCAATTTCAACCTCCCCACAGAGATCGCCCCGCGCGTGCGCGAACTGCTGTGGCGCGTGCGTCGTGACGCGCGCTGGCAGGAGATCAACGACGCGCCCGTGCGCCGTCAAGAGCTCCCCTTTACGTTCGCGGATGAGAACACGACCTTGCGCGGTGTGATGGACCTGATCTATCAGACGCCTGCGGGCGCGTGGCACATTGTGGATTTCAAAACGGATGCGGTGTCAAAAGCGCAAGCGGCAGCGCTCGCGCGCACAAAATATCGCGCCCAGCTCTTGCGCTATCTCGCTGCGGCACAACACATTGGATTAAAAACCGAGACATGGCTCTGTTTTGTGGACTGTGAGGGGGGGGTAGTATGGGTCATGGTAAAATAAAAATGCTTGCCGCTCTGCCGACAGGCATCCATCTTCCCCCTCTCTCGCTTTTACAATTCTTTTTATCACCCCTATAATTCTGCCGACTCATGACCCGTTTTCAGAATTGGTTTCGCGCGCAGCCGCCGCGCGGGCAGTGGGTGGTCGGCTGTGCCGGTGTTGCTGTCGTCGTTTCGGTTTGTCTCTACAGTCTGGGCTTGGCTAGTTTTCTTGCGCGCCCCGCGCTGATTGCAACCCCACCCGCGGCAACCATCGTGATGGCGGTGCCCACCGTCGAGCGACCCACCTTTGTCGCCCCGACGGTCGCCCCCACTTTTATCCTGCCCGCAAGCACCCTGCAAGCCACGCCCACCCAGGCGCCCATTCCCACCCGCGCGCCTCCCACCGAGACGCCCACGCCGTTGCTGGGTCCCGACGGGCTTCCGCTTCCCATTACGGATACCCCCGACGCCACCCTCTATTTCCAACTGGCGCAGACTCCGCAACCCTAAAAGTGGAATTTGCGTCATCTGCGCCCGGCAAACGTAAGATATAATAGCCGGATGGGTTCTAATCTACAATGAAGCTTCCCAATCGTGTGGCTATGCTTTCCATGCACACTTCGCCTGTCGCGCGTCTCGGCGGTAAAGAGACGGGAGGCATGAATGTGTATGTGCGTGAATTGACCCGCGCCCTCGCCATGCGCGGCATCAACGTTGATATTTTTACCCGCGCCGCCGACCCGAACGTGCCGCGCGTGGACACCAAATCGCTCGGCGTCGCAAACGCGCGTGTGGTCAATCTTACAGCAGGACCGCGCGCCCCCGTTTCCAAGCACCAACTGATTCACCATGTCACGCCGTTCGCGCAAGCCATCCGCGACTTTGCCGCACAAGAAAACATTTCCTATGACATTTTGCACGCGCACTATTGGCTGAGCGGCGTCGCCGCGCAATGTCTGCAAACAATGGGTCAACGCGCGCCGATTGTGCAAATGTTTCACACGCTCGGTGCCATGAAAAATCGCGTCGCGCGCACCGCCAGCGAAGCCGAGACCGATGCCCGCATCCTCGCGGAATGTGACCTCATGCGCTCGGTGGCGCGAGTCGTCGCCTCGACTCCGCGCGACCGTGAACAAATGATCGAGTTGTGTGACGCGCCCCCCGACCGCATCGTCATTATTCCTCCCGGCGTGGATACCGACATGTTTCATCCCATTCCCAACGCGCGGGCGCGCGAATGGATCGGCTCGTACGATGACAAGACCGTTCTCTTTGTCGGACGCATTGACCCCGTCAAAGGGCTGGACACCTGGTTCCGCGCCATGAAATTGGTTCTCGATCAGGACCCGACCCTGCGCCAGCGCATGTGCGTGTGTTTGATCGGCGGCGATCTGGACGACGACCTCGACCCCGATTCGGAACTAGCGCGCTTGCAGACACTAAAACAAGAGTTGGGCATCGGCGAGATCGTGACCTTTCTCGGCGGGCGCGCGCAGGCGTCCCTGCCGTTCTATTATTCCGCCTCCGACGCCGTCGTCATGCCCTCGCGCTATGAATCATTCGGTCTCGCCGCGCTCGAAGCCATGGCGTGCGGCACCCCCGTCGTCGCTTCTGATGTCGGCGGCTTGTCCTATCTCGTGCGCGACGGCGAGACCGGTTTCCTCGTCCCCGAAGGCAACGCCGAGCGCTTTGCCGAAAAAATCTCGCTCCTGCTCCACGACACCGCGCTGCGTAACAAAATGGGAAAGCGCGGTATTCAAGAGGCGCAGGAATATTCGTGGGCGAACATTGGAGAACGAATAATCGAGCTGTATGAGGATGTCTTGAAATAAAGATAGGGTTAATGCGTACAAAAAACCGCCCCATCACAATGTGATGGGGCGGTTTTTTGTGCGCAACCTTCAGAGTTGCTCAATCCAATGATGCCCGGGACTCGGCGCCAGCAGCGCCATTTCAACCTTTTCAACCCGCTCACATGTCAAGCGAGATGCAGAAACACCTCCGGGTGCTGGTCTGCGATACGCAGTAGCGCCGACGCAGGTCCGCTTGGTTTGCGCCGACCTTGCTCCCAATCCTGGATCGTGCGCCGACTCACGCCCATCAGACCGGCAAATGCAGATTGTGATAGCTGTAGTTTTGCCCGAATTTTCTGAGGAGGAGCAACGCGTTTGAATTATTGGGTGCGCAAAGTTACTTTTCCTGTCTTGAATGCTTTGATTTCCTGAATTCCCTCCAGAATCTCCATTCCGATATCTCGTTCAGTCATTTTTGATTTCCTCCACAATTCGTTTCAGTAGATGCGATGGAATGTTCCCTGTTTGGTTCTTGCTATAGAGCGTCAACATCCATATTTCATCATTTTGCTTTCTAAAATAATATATAACGCGTACTCCACCACGTTTCCCTCTGCCTGAAGCGGACTATTTCCACACCAACCGCAACACAAAATTGATCGCAAATACCACCGCAAAAAAGATTGCAAGCGTCGGCTGTTCTGCGGCAAACAGTGCCAGAGCGCCAAGCCCAAAGAGCGCCACTTCGGCGACCTCATGCCACGGCCGCGACAGGCGACGCGCTGCTTTTGGCGCCATGAACAAACCCCACACGACCGCGACAAGCACGGGCAACCCGATGCCCAGCAATAGCTTGAGCCACAGCGCATCCCCCGTCACAAACCCCCAATAGCCAAATGCGACCAGCAGGCACAATTCCAAAAGAAACGCCAGGGCGAGATTAGCGCCCTTGAGAATTTCCATGCGCGAGCTCTTCACTTTCGAGCAGATCCAACCGTTCCAACTCGTCCGCCAATTGTTCGGGTGAATCAAAGTGAATAATCTGAAAACCGAGCGCCTGCGCCGCCTTTATATTTTTCTCGGCGTCGTCAATAAAGAGACATTCCTCTGCGCGGCAGCCCGTTTGTTCCAACAACAGTTCAAAAATGCGCGGGTCCGGTTTCGCCAGTTTCACCTGTCCCGACAATACAATCGTGTCAAACAAATCAAAAAACGGGAACCGCTCGCGCACCAACACAAACTTTTCCGCCGACCAATTCGACAGCCCAAAGAGCGGATACCCGCGGCGTTTGAGCGCCCGCAAAATTTCGACCGTCGCCCCGATTGCGCCGCCGATCGAATCCGCCCACCGTTCGTCATATACACGAATCAAGTCCGCGTGCTGCGGGTATTTTTCTGAATGGATCACCACCGCTTCGGCAAACGGACGCCCCCGGTCCTGCTCGTGGTTCCAATCGGCAAACTCGATTTCGTTCAAAAATGCGTGCATCGCGGCTTCATCCTTGAAATAATCGCGATACAAATACCACGGGTTCCAGTCAATCAGCACACCCCCAAAATCAAAGACAATGGCGCGAACTGGAATGTTTGCGCTCATGCTTTTTCCCCACCCGCCGCGTATGTCGCGAGCAGCTGCTCAACCTCGGCGCGGCTCGGCATCGTGGATGCGCCTTTGCTGGCGATGGCGAGGGAGGCAGTCGCATTGCCAAAGCGCGCCGCCTCCAGCGGGTCGTTCGTCTCGTACAATCGAATCAAAAAACCCGCGGCAAAGCTGTCGCCCGCGCCCGTAGGGTCAACCGCGTGCGTGGGAAACGCGGGCACCTCCAACGGAGGTTCGTTCTTGCGATAGATTATTACCCCTTCGGGTCCGCGCGTCAGAGCGACGAGCGGGGCAAGCGCCAGATAGGACTCGAGTCGCTCGTGATGCCCTCCCAAATCTTCTTCGCTCAAAATCAAAGCGTTGGTGTGCGGCAAGACCTGGGCAGCTTCCAGCCAGGCGCGCGGCTTGACGCGCCCCGTCTCATCCCACTGGCGCATCCAACCCTGCGGAGACACCGCGATGAGTGTGTGCGGCGAAAATACCCGCACCACATCCGCGTCCACCTCGTTGGTCAGCGGACCAAACAAAACAATCTTGGCATCCCGCCACGCCGTCGGAATATCGGCGGCAGTGATGCGCGAGGCAACATCGCGCACATATTGATGGCGGTGGCGTCCCTCGTAAATATTGCGAAACGTCGTGGTGGTGGGCGAAGGGAGACACACAATCTCCAAATCGTGCAAGAGATGCGGCTCGGGATAGTCAGCTGCGGCGCTGGTGAGAATGCCCACGCGATAACCGAGATTGCGCGCCGCAATCGAAGCATATGTGACCGCGCCGCCAAGGGAACACGATCCGTCCGGGTGTTCGTCGCGCGTCATGTGACCGAGAACAAGAAAATCGGGAGCCGCCATGAGAGGATAAAAAAAAGTGGACAGGACATCCGAAAACGCACATTCTCGGATGTCCTGTCCACCCGATCATTCGGGTTACTTTGGCAAAATCATGACGCGGCGGCGGTCGCCTTCGCCGATGGACTGCGTCTTGACCGTCGGGTGTTCCTTGAGCGTCACGTGCACGATCCGTCGTTCGTTCGGCGGCATCGCTTCCAGCGTAATCGGCTGACGATTTTGCTTGACGCGGTCCGCCATGCGTTTTGCCAGTTCGCGCAAGACACGCTCGCGGCGCAGGCGATACCCTTCGACATCCACCGCAAAACGAACGTTGCTGTGGGTCTTGCTTGCCACGATCAAACGCGTAATATACTCTAGATCGCGCAGGGTCTCACCGCGACGCCCGATCAAAATCCCCAGGTCGGAACCGACAATATCCAGCACAAACGCAGGACCTTCCTGACCCTCCAGGTCGGTGTGAATGACCACCTCGGACCGAATCCCCATCCCGCGCAGCAAAGTTTCGAGTACCTGTTTGGCAGCGTCAGGCACCTCTTGCGGTTCGACGTGGACTCTTTCAGCCGCCGATGTGGCGGGTTGTTCCATCGTTTGCAGCGCATGGCTGGGCGCAGGTTGCAGCGCAGTTTGCGCTGACGGCGCGCTAAATGTCTCTTCCACCTGCTCGTTGACCGTCAATTGCACCACTACCGGGCGGTCGGGGTCCGGGCTGACCTCGTTCAAGAGTTCGACCTGCACCCGATCGCGCGCCACATTCAAAACGCCGAGACCCGCCTGAATCGCGTCTTCGACGGTGCGACCGTTCGATCGAACGGTTCGCGGTTCACTAACGCTTTTTTCCACTTTTCTTTTTTCCCTTGGTTACGGCCGCGGCATCCCCGTTGGTGGATGCGGGCGTTGTATTCTCGTTGCCATTCGTGGCGGTCACCTGGGGGACGGACTTGGTTGAGCTGCCGGTACTTTCGGCAACCCGTTTGGTCCGCACCACTTGCGGCGCCTTTTTGGGCAAGAGATTGGTCAAGCTGTCCCAGCCGCCCGTAAATCCTTGCTGCAAAATGCCCATCACGCTGAACGTAATCCAGTATAGCGATAACCCAATCGGCGCATTGAGCACAAAGAAACCAAAGATCAACGGCGTCATCAACATCATGGATTGGTTCATTTGCGCCTGCGAAGGATCCAGCGAAGCGGTGGCGGGCGTCATCATCTTGGTCTGCAAAAAAGACGTTCCGACGACCAATCCGACGATCACCACAATCACGACAATATTTTGCGTGTTGGTGAGGGCGCCGATATTCAGCCCCAGAAAATTCGAGTTTACCGGAATCAACGCGGAAGCGCTCGGAAAGAACGGATAGATGTGCGGCGCCATCTGCATCATGCTTTCCGGCTTGTCGCCCATCACCGCGACGATCACATTATACATCCCGATAAAGATCGGGAACGGCAGCAGTGTCAGCAGACAGCCCATGTTGAACGGGTTCGCAACACCCTGCTCCTGATAGAGCTTCATTTGTTGGCGCTGCAGTTCCTGGGGATTGTCCTTGTATTTCTTTTTGATTTCGTCCAGCTTGGGCTTGATTGCCGCCATTTTTTCCTGCTGTTTTCGCATCGAAGCTTGCGATTTGATGCGAAACGGCATGGTGGCGAGCGCAATCAGAATGGTAAAGACGATAATCGCAACGCCGTAATTGGGGATGAACGAATACAAAAACAACATCCCGTTCAGCATTGGGTTATAAACAATCGTGTTCCAGACAAAAGCGAGAGGGTCCATACGATTTCCTCTATTATAAACGACCCGGGTCCACAAGAGACCCTACTGCGTGCACGCCGCGCCGGTCGTCGCATCAAAGCACCAGCGACGCGAGCCATCGGCAGTGTTGAGCGCGTACATATTATAACCGTGAGTGGGCACAAACAGTGTATCGCCCTGAATGGCAGGCGAAGCCAATACAGGTCCCGTCACCGCGACCGGGTTCCACTTAAGCTGTCCCGTTTCCAGATTCAACGCAAAAACCTTTTGGTCACTGGAGCCAAAATAGCCGGTGCCGTTATCCAGAACGATGGCGGAACGGATCTGCCCGCCCGCCGCAAAAGGTTGGGTCCATTTGTCGGCGCCGGTAGCTGCATCCAGCGCATACACATCACCGCCGAGATTGCCAAAATACAACACCCCGTTTTGCGTCGTCGCGTCCGACCAGATCCATTCGTTCGCTTCGCCCAAAGTCCGTTCCCACTTGACAGCTCCGCTCGCCGCGTCGAGCGCAAACATCTTGTTCAACGCGCCAAAATAGAGCGTGCCATCCTTTATGAGTGGGGTCGAAACCACCATTCCGCCCGCGGGAAAACTCCATTTTATCGCGCCCGTCGCCGCGTCCACCGCATACAGCTTTTGGTCGAGCGAGCCAAAATACAGGGCGCCATTGTCAAGCACGGCATCGCCCCAGATACTGTTTCCGGTGGCAACTTCCCATTTCTTGGTCCCTGTCGCCGCATCCAGCGCATAAAACTTGAAATTGTTGGCGCCAAAATACACGGTCCCGTTTGCGAGCAGCGGCGTCGGCACAATTGGCGCGCCTACCGCAAAAGGCGCACTCCATTTGGGCGCCCCGGTAGCCGCATCAATCGCATAAAAATTGCCGTTGTAACCGCCAAAATAGACGACTCCGTCACTGACTATCGGAGTGCTGTAGACCGCGACCAGACTCTTGTCATCGGGCGCGCTTGGGAACTGCCATTTCTTGACGCCGGTAACCGGGTCGAGCGAAAGCAAATGCGGAACGGTTGAACCATAAAACAGCGCGCCGTTTTCGACCGTCGGCGAAGACCAGCCCTGTGGGGCGGCAGTCCCGCCACAGCCCGCCAGCGCAAACGCAGCAACCAGAAAAATGGGAACGATAAATAATGTGAGTTTCTTCATTTCAATCTTCAAAAGGGACCGGATCATAGCCCGGCGCGTGAAATGGGTGACAACGCGTGATCCGTTTCAATGCCAGCCAGCCGCCGTAAAACAGCCCAAAACGATCAATCGCCTCGACCGCATATTGCGAACAGCTCGGTTGAAACCGACAGGCAGACGGCAAAGCGGGCGAGAGAAAACGTTGATACAACCGAATCGGCACAAGCGCAATATATTTCATGATCGTCAGGATAAATTTGGTCGGACAAATCGCTGCTTTGTCCTACGCAAGCAGCCGCGCCCGTTTCAAAACCTGGTCCACTGCCTGCTGTATGTCTATAAATGAGACGGTGACGATGTCACCCCGCGCAATCAATACGAAATCATAGCCGCCTGCAATGCGTGACCAGAGCGGGCGGAGCGCCTCGCGCAGACGGCGTTTTGCCCGATTGCGCTCTACCGCATTGCCCAATTTCTTGCCCGCCACAAAAGCCACGCGCGAATGCTCCAACCCATTCGCGCGCACCCTAACTATGACGAGCGGGTGGGCAAACGCGCGTCCTTGTTGCCACACCCGCTGTACATCGGATTCTGCTTTCAGTCGCCACGCGCGTTTCACGCGTCATCTCGATAAAGCTGATGCACTATTAGGGCTTGCGAAAGACTTTGGCGCGCTTGACGCCGACGGTCAAACGCGCGCGCCCCTTGGCGCGGCGCGCCCGCAGCACATTGCGCCCGCCCACCGAACGCATTTTCCGACGAAAACCGTGTACGCGCAGACGGTGCAGGCGTTTGGGTTGATACGGTCGTTTCACGTCACTACTCCTGATCGGCGGCACAACGCCGCGCTCACAATTTCAAAATGCCAAAAAAAGCGCGCGGCAAAATTCACCACGCGGGCAATGCGAGATTATACACGCGCCCCATTGAATCACAAAATCAGGTTAGCCGGATTTTGCGTCAAAACCGCCCCAACCATCAGCTCCCGTTTTAGCTCCTCGGACCGGAATCCGGGCGTGCCATAGGGTTCGTACAAGTATAACTTGCTTGCCGAAACGGAAACCAGTGTTAGTTCCCGGAACGCGAATCGGCGCGAATCGTTCGCCAAACTGCGGCTTGCACGAATCTCCACAAAATGCTTGGGACAAAATAAAATTCGCGTAAATTCGTAATGATTCGCGAGGATTCGCGTTTGCCAGTAGCTGGCTCATTCAAGCAAATTCGGGAAATTGTAAACTTACGGATCCATAGTGGGCGCGCAGTTTTTCATGCCGACGCAGGAGGTTGCGGCGGACACGGGCGCGGGATATTGAGAAACACGGCAGCTGCTGTAGCTTTGCAATCCATTCCTGACCCGCGTATAATCGCGCGCGTGATTTGCGGGAACTGACGCAACCACATCCCAAAGATGCCGGATCAGATGCCGGCATGCGAGTTGGGTTCGTTCGCCAAACTGCAGCTGGGCACGGACCAAAAACTCGAGCCCCCACGAAAAAATCTCTTGTTGTTGCGCTGCCAGAGGGGAACATGAAACTCTATTTTTTGCGTCATGGTCAGGCGAACTGGGAACAATGGGACCGCCCCGACGATGAACGTCCGTTGACAAAAAAGGGGCGCAAGGAAATGGAAAATGTGGCAGGCGCGCTCCGCGACCTCAAAGTGCGCCCGCACGAAATCCTGACCAGCCCCCTCCCGCGCGCGTCAGAAACCGCGCAGATTATTTCGGACAAGCTGGGGCTTGAACCGCAGACGACCCCGCTGCTCGCCCCCGGTTTTGGGCTTCACTCCCTGCGACAGCTCCTCGCCGATCATCCCGACCACGACCTCTTGCTTGTTGGACACGAACCGGATTTTTCGCTGGCGCTCCAACAGTTGACGGGCGGCACGGTGCGCATGGCAAAAGCCGGGCTTGCGCGCGTTGACCTGGAGAATCTCGCCGAGCTGCGCGGCGAACTCGTCTGGCTGATTCCACCCAAAGTGCTCAAGGAAATCTAGATGCCCGAGATCATTATCGGTAGCGCCCTGTCGGATGTCAATCGCGCCGATCTGCCGCGCAATCTGCGCGTGCCAGAACGGCTGGCGGACTATATCGAATTGTACCAGTCGCGCCTCGAATCGCCCTACGTCCTTCTCGAACTCCAGCCCGAAGATCTGTGGACCGTGCCCGCGACGTTCCCCGACCAATTCATTCCGCGCAAAAACAATCGCTGGTGGCGCACGGCGCAGTCACAGCCCGACCTGCTTGCGAAATTGCGCGCCCAAAATACGCGCATCGGCGTGCATCAACCGATTCAAAATCGCGACGCCCTCTCGTCCAATTTCTTTCGCAAATACGAAACCATCGAGGCGACCAAACAGGCGATGGAGTTTGCGGAATTTATCGGCGCCGATTACTTTGTCTTTCACCTCGCCCACGTTGACAAGTGGAATTGGGACCGTCAGGACCAGATGGACAAGGCGGTCAAAATCTTTAACGTCTTTGCCACCTATTACACGGCGCGCGAAATGACTTTTGTGCCGGTCATCGAAACGCTCGAGTACCCAAAATTTCCCGCGACGGGCGCCGAAGCTTTTATGCTCTTGCGCGAGTGCCGCAAAGCGCTCCGCAGCGTCAAACTCGCCTTTAACCTTGCCCATCTGTGGAACTCGCGCAATCGCATGCTCGTAACCGGCGTCTGGCCCGACGAGCGCGTTTCCTTTGAAGCGTCGCTCGAATACGCCCTCGATACCCTCGCTCAAGAAGTCTATATCTATCAATTGAGCGGCGGTTGGGAATCGGAAACACATTCGATCCCCGGGCTGCACCCTCAGCAAGACCCTTTTCGCTATCCGATGAAACTGCGCGAAAGCTCGAGCATCTATCAGGAATCGGGCGAGATGGACCTCAACCGCGTCCTCGAACTGCTGGTCACCGCCACGGTGCGGCGCAGTCAGGATTTGGATATCGTCTTGCAGATTTTTGACCGCGACATCGAGCAGGTGCTGGAAGCGGCGCGTCTGCTGCGACACGATTTGCTCGCCCGCGCGATCGCGCCCGCGCAGGCATATCGCCCCATCGAAATCAAGCCCCCCGCCCAAGCCAAACGCGCCAAACCAAAAAAAGCCCGCGCCCGCGCCGTCCCCGCCGCCCGCGCCAAAAAGAACGGGCATTCGACGACAAAAAAGAAAAAGTCCGCCGCCAAAAAAGCAAAAAAGTAGGGACACCGCGCATAGGCATACACCATGAGCGTTTCATCGCCGCAGACGTGTGAGCTCCGGGACCTGGTTGCAGATTTCCGTCGCACGGTCGCGCGAGTGTGTCCCGCGCAGGTCGCGCTGGCAGAGCGAACTCTGGAGCGCGTGCCCCCGTCGCGCTGGCAACTCGAGTGGTTCCTCCCATATTGGTTGGGCGAGGCGTTTGATCTCGCCGAAACCACCGCGCGCACCCTTGTCTTGAGCAATCTGCTCGGTCTCGTCGCCATACGCCTCAAGGACGACCTCGCGGATGGGGATGTCCCCGCGACCGAGCTACCCCGCGTCACCGCGCTGGCGGATGCCTTGCAGACCGCCGCATTGAACCTCTATCTCCCGTATTTTCCCCAACCCGCCCCATTCTGGCGGCACACGGCACGATATTTGAGCGAATGGCGCGCCGCGACCACGCGGGTCAATCAGCTCGCTCTGACAGATTTCTCTGTCATGTGGCAAGACGATACTGATGCGGCGTGCTGCGCGGCACAGCTGGGCGCGCCGCTCAAGATTTCGGCGCGGGCGGTCTGGGAATTGACGCAGGGTGAGCGAGCGTTTGACACGTTGGACCGATTGCTCGATTCTGCGTCGAGCGCGGCGGTCCTGCACGATCACGCGGTGGATTGGGATGCCGACCTTGGCGCGGGACGCTGGAACTTTATTGTCGCCGCCGTTTCGCCACTGCCGCAGACCCATGTCTTTGCCCGTCAAAATCGCGCCCGCGTGGTCCGCGCCTGGATGGAGACGACGAATCCCTTGCTCGACTCGTCCGCAAGCGCAAACGCGCCGTGCGCGTATTTTGACCTGATCGAATCACACATCGCGCGCGCCCGCCAATGCAGCGCCGCCCTCGGCGTCCGCGGGCTGCAAGATTATCTGGACGAATTTCACGCCATTGTCTGCGGCACGCGCGATGCCATGACGCATTTTTTTAACGCGCAATTGATACAGGCAACCGATTCCTTGTTTGGAAAACGACCGACCGCCGGACAAGCGCGCGGCGTTTCGCATCTGACCGGTCAAACATAACTCAACCATCGGTCTCTACCGGGTTTGGGACAGGGAGGAAATATGGCAGCAACCCAAGAGGAACTACAGGCGATCACAAGCCGGGCGATTTTTGACAATGCCTATCGTATACGCTTGCTCGCTTCGCCAAAAAAAGCGGCAGAAGAACTAAATATCAAACTGTCGCGCAAAGAGATCAAGTATGTAAAATCGCTCGACCCGGAAGAGATTCACAAACTCGCGGCGCGGGTGCAGGACCTGACGCACACGATCCCGACCGCCGTGCACTGGGGCTAGCGCGCCGAACGAACGCGCGTGCGGCACCTTTTTGCGTAGGGCACGCTCGCCGCAGCGTGGCGGGCAGGGAACGAAACAGCGTTCGTTCCTTACCGTCCAAGCTGCTGCTGCAATCCGATTATCTGGCGAGCGGGTCAATAAAAAAGATGCGGATGAGCTCGTTCAGCACCGCATAGACGAGGGGCGCGCTCGCGACGAGCAAGGCGCGCGAGACGGCGACGGTGCTTTGAAAGGGCCACGTGGGTCCTTCCTGAATGACCTTGCGCAAGCCGATCAGTGTGTTGAGGCGGTTAGCGAGATAACCGGTCCGCGTCGCATCGGGCGGGGCCGCCGTCATCGTCTCGCGGTGAATTTCGGACATTTCCGCATTGACCAGAGTGAGCGCGCCTTTTTTCGCCGCGCACATTTGATGATGCACGCCGCGCAATGGCAGAAACAGCGCAAGCACGCTGGCGAGCGAGGCGAGCAAAAACGCAAACCATGCCAGCGGACGGTCGGGCGTGCCCAAGCCCATCAACAAGAGCAGCACCACTCCGGCGGGCGCGAGACTCTGCACCAGCGCCATGCGACCGAGCGGCAAGACATTTTCAGTCTCAAACACATTCAACTTGAGGGGCAGCCGCGTCAATTCGCCCAACGCCATGCCCGACCGGATCGTGGTGACGATCAGACTGAGCGCCGCCCAACCGACCAGCGTATACGCCGCCACCACCATCGCCGCATTCAGCCAGTTCTCGGGCAAAAATGTGCGCGCGTTCGTCACCGGATTGCGCGTGATGGGCAGCGGGGAATTGAGCACGGGAAACAAGAGGACGACGAGGACGAGCGAGACAAACACAAGCAAGAGGTCCCACCGGAGCGGGATGCGCGTCATGCGGGCACAAACAGATTGAAACGTCTGCTCGTCAACCGTCACGGTGGTCCGAATGTCGTTCAACGAGTTTCTTGCCGTGCGCTGAATGACGCGCAGCATGACCAGCATATAGAGGGTCAACAACACCAGCGTCCACCGCGGGATGGAAATGGGCGCGCTGAACATTTCCAGCGTGACCGTGTCCAGCGCGTCCTCGACCACCTGTCCCAGGGCGACCGCGACGACGATGACGAGGACAAACAACGGGTATCGCAGCGGCAGCGTCCGTTCGGCGAGCGTTTGCCGTCGCGGTCCCGCGTTCCGGGCGGGTGATTGCAGTGTATCGCTGTCAACACGTTCCATGCGCTGATTATAGAGCTTGAAGCCGTTAAAGAAAATGGGCGCAAAAACCCAACTCGCAAACAAAAACTCGAAAATTCTCACCGGGAATTTTCGAGTTTTTGTTTGCCGCTCATCCCTCCATCGCGCTCGCAATGTCCGCCACCCGCGCATCCGTCAACCGCATCAGCGTTGCGCGCTCGATGGGAAAGACCGAATGCGGTGTGCCCGCCGCCGCCCAGACCGTGTCAAAGCGCAAGAGCGATTCGTCAAACAACCTCGCGACGATCTCATCGCTCGTATGCGCGATGGGCGCGACCCCGCCGATTGCAAACCCCGTGCGTGTCCGCACCTCGTTTGCGTTCGCAATCCGCACCGTGCTGGCCCGGAGCGCCCGCGCAATCTTGAACGGGTCGGCGCGCCGGTCCCCCGCCACCAGCGCCAGCACCGTATCCCTTTCGTCCAGCACAAACACCAACGATTTTACAATCTGTCCCAGCTCACACCCCACCGCATCGGCAGCCAGCTGCGCCGTGCGCGTCGAATCGGGCAGTTCATGAATTTCAATGTCAAGCGAGTTGGCGCGAAAAAATTCGCGCACGCGGTCAATGGATTTTGCCATGCCCCCATTATATATTCAACACAAAATTAAACGCCCCGTTCCTGCTCCCGTCCCCATTCTCCTGAATCGCCATTTCACATTCCGCGCGATAAATCCCGTCCGTCAAATTGCGCGGCTCGTTCGGAAAATAGAGCTGTGTCGTCAGCACGGGCTGATTCGGCGCCTGCACCTTGACGTGAATGTGCCGCGTCCGTCCGGGATAAAGCCCCGGCACAATCGTTTCGAGCCGGTAAATTCCCTGCGCGTCCGTGAATTGATGCCCGCGCAAGGTATAACCCACATTGTCATACACCCCCGCGTCATCGCACTGCCAGAAATCAACCAACGCGCGCGCGACCGGCTCACACCTCAGATTGACCACCAGTCCGGTCAATGCGAGTTTCGTCCCTGCCATCCCCGTTTCGAGCAGTGACGCGCGTTCCGGCGTGTTTGGCGTATAGTACGGACCCTCGGTCTGCGCTGGCGTTGGTTCGTCATCATCATCCCCGCACGCGGGCGTCGGCTCCAACTGCGCGACCGTCGTTGCAGATACTTGGGTCGGCGCATCCGTCGGCGGCACATCGGTTGACTCGGACACAGTGGGTGCAACCAACGTCGGCGAGACCGTTGCAGGCGCCGCCGGAATTGTGGCAAGCGGCGGCGCTTGCGTCGAGCAGGCGGCAAGAAACAGCGCCGGCGGCATCGTCAAAAGCGTATAGAGAAACGCGCGGCGGCTGACAAGCGTTTGAATTTTATCCATTTTAAAATCTCCCTTGACGCAAGATAGGTTATCCAGTTAAATCGCACATTAAAAAACGTGACACGCAACTCGAGTTGCGTGTCACGTTTTTTATTCCAACTAGCTTGAATGAGCTGACAGGTTCTGTCTCGACAACCCGGAGGAAAACGCGAATCTGCGCGAATTTGGGCTAATTCTGATCTTTATTCGTCGTTACGCAAAGCGTAACAATGATTCGTGCAAGCCGCAGTTTGGCGCAAGCCGCAGTTTGGCGAAATTCGCGTTTCCATCTGTTAGTCAATCAAGCCACACGGAATAGTCCGTCACGCAAACAACAGCGTGCGCAGATCGTGATAGATAAACACCAGCAGAATTCCCACCATGACCACACTCAATGCCAGATAGCGATACCGCCAGCTCGTGTCCCACAACCGCCAGACGTTGTAACTGATCATGCCGAGCGCAAGAAAATCAATCGCCAGACTGATGCTGATCGCGATGTTGCCGCCGAGACCGAGCAGGGGGAGGACGAACGGGAGCAGGATGTATTGGATCGTGCACCGCACACAAACAAAGACGAGATACCCGCCCGTATAACGGTCGGTGCGGCGAATTTCTTGTTGGGTGGGGGGAGTCAATTCCGTCATACAAAACACCTATGTGAATTATCGCACAAATTGGGGACAAGCATACATCCAAATTGACGCGCGGCAAAATAGGGCAATAGGTGTGTGTCACGATTTTGGACGGTAGGGAACGAACGCTGTTTCGTTCCCCGCCCGGCGTTACTCCAGCAAAATACTCGGGCGATTCTCCCACACGCGCTCTTTGGGCATGACAGGAATCGGTCCCCATTTCGTCTCAATGTCGCCCTCGACGCGGACGGCGAGCTGCGCGCCCTTGCATTCGTCGGGCACCTCGACCACGAGCCACGTATTGCGCATCCCAATCAATTCTTTTTCTTTCGGCGTCAGTTCCCAGCGCGGTTCGCGCTCGCCGCGCCCTTTGTATGCCACAATCGCGGGCGAGACCGTGCCGACCTGAATATCGCTGCTGATTTTGCCGATGGAACCGCCAACATCTCCGGCTTTGATCTCGGGACCAAATTCGACCTTGACCACGCGCGGCTCGCCCTCGTACAAGTCCTTTGGATAAAGGTCATAGACGCGCGGGGCGGCGTCATCCCGTTCGACACCGCGCAGCAGCGCGGTAAACCGCACAAACGAATACCGCGCGCCCGCCTTGCGCGATTCCGCGTCAAGGTCAAACTCAAAACCGAGCCGCACCGAAAAATATTTGGCGTTCGGCGCCGCGATGATTTTAGAGAGGTCAGCCATCTGCCGCACATCGGGTTTGTGCGTCCGCACCGCGCCGCGCGCCGACTCTCGCACTTCGGAATCGCTTGGGCTCTTGGTCGGCCCGCGATAGACCTTGGTCACCTCTTGTATCGCTTCCGTCGTCGGCGTCAGTTCTTCCCATTCATTCCAGTCCATAGATCCCTCCAATTCGGGCGGCAAGACGCCGCCCCTACATCCAATCTCCCACCAGCACAAACGGCGCCCAGATGTAGGGGTCGTCCTGTTTGGTCAATTCCAGATACTTGGCGCGCAGCGCCAGCGTCGCCTCGCGGAACGCGTGCGCTTTGGTTTGGGGCGCGCCGTTCGCTCGAATCTTGTCGTAAAAATCGAGCATCCATTGTTCGGTGGTGATCGCATTCACCGACCACAGCGCGAGCAGGACGGAGGATGCGCCCGCGTACAAGATGGCGCGCGTCATCCCCACCAGGTCATCGCCGGGGTTGACATCGCTGAATGCGAGTTGACACGCGGACAGCGTGACAAGTTCGGCGCGCAGGTCGAGCCGCATCCAATCGCGCGCGGTAAACAGACCATCCGCGAGCGCCACCGCCGAATTGAGCGAATCGCCGCCGTCAAACGCGCCATGACACGACAAATGGATTAGCGACGCCTCAGGCGCGCGAGATGCCAATGCCGCGCGTGTCGCGTGCCCATCCGCAACCGCAGTAATGCCAAACAATTTCGCAACCTCAATCGCTTCACCGACAAACACCTCGCGCTGTTTTGGATATTCCGTATAGCCCATTACGAGCGCGCCCCCAAGATCCGAAGGGTTTCCAAAACCCTTCGGGTCTAACACTCGTTTCAACACCGCCGCCGAGGGCGCATACGCGACCGCGCGCCGCGCGATGAACGGTTCGCCGTCCACCGTGAGCGCGTGGAGTGGCAGCAGGTGCAAATACTGGTGCGGGATGAAATAGACGAGCGACGCGTCGCCCAACAGCGGTTCGAGCGGCGCGAGCAGTTCCTCGCCGAGTTCCAGCCAGTCGTGATACAGTTCGCGTTCTGCGGCGCGCGCCTGGGAACGGCGATAAATGTTCAGCACTTCGCGTTCATAAGAACGCAGGTAGCGCTGGAATAAGCGTTCGGGCGTGAGGGGCAGGGAAAGCATTTTGGGCGCATCCCAACCCGCGCGCCAGACGAATGCGAGCGTCTGGTCGTCCAACAAATGAAACTCGACGAGCGCCGCCTCCTTGCCCAAACGCGCGGCGAGGGCGGACAGGGCATCCCACTTGGGCGTCTCTGCGCGACGGAGGGAAACATAATCGGCGGCGTCGGGTGAGGCGGCGAGCATTTCACCCCATATCCGCTCCCGATCATTCAACAGTTGCTTGCGACGCTCCGTCAGCGCGTGTTCCATTTCCGACATGCGGTCGCTGCGCGTGTCCGTGTTTGCAAGATTGTTTTCGATTTCACGCAGCTGCGCGATGATTTCCCGTTCCTGCGTCACAAGGGGCGTAGGAATGGATGCAGGCTGTGCAAAATCTCCCAAACCCAGCTGCTTTAAGAACGCACGGGAACGCGCCGCTTCGCTCTCGCTTAACGCTTCTTTCGCGATATCCGGCACAACGCTTGCCTCCGCCGCGGATAACTGCGCGCAGACGGCGAGGTCGCGGTCATAGAGGTGCGCCAACTGTTCCATTTCAGATTGCTGACCTTTGGGTGTGAAACTGACGCGAAAAAGGTCTTCGGCGGCATCACGGGCAATCCCAAACGCGCGGTGCGCCGCCTGCCAATTCTGCTGCTCGAAATAGAGATCGCCGAGATTGTGCGCGGTCTGGACTGTATCCTGCGGCAGTTGTTCACGCGTCCTCACCTCTAACGCCAGTTCATAGTGCCGAATCGCTTCTTCCAGATTGTCGGCGCGCTCCCCCCGAATGCGGTCCGAGTACGCGTTCGCCAGGTTGTTCTGCGTGGTCGCCCATTGTTCGGGGAACGCCGCACGCGTATAAACCTCTAACGCCAGTTCATAGTGCCGAATCGCTTCTTCCAGATTGTCGGCGCGCTCCCCCCGAATGCGGTTTCTGTACGCGGTCGCCAGGTTGTTCTCTACAGCTGCCCACATTGGGGGATTCGTTTCGTGCGTATAAACTTGTTGAGTCTGCTCATAATGATAGATGGATTGTTCGAGATTATCCGCGCGGCTGCCCTGTGGCGTCTGATTAAACGCGTTGGCGAGTTCACCATTTAATCCTGCCCACAAGTTTGGATTCTGTTCACGCGTCACACGTTCCAGCGCGGCACGGCACAGCTCGATTTTGCGCGGCATGTCGGAGAGACGCGTCAGCTGTGACATTTCTTGCAGGATGGAACGCACGTCGTCGGGAATGTCGCCACTGCCGACGGCAGACGCCTGACCGCTGACGGCTGATTGTATTGTGCGTTCCAATTTTTCGCGGAGGTCGGGCCGTTTTTCAAGCGCAGCTTGCAGCTCTTGCTCGTTCGAAATCCCCAATGCGCGCAGGTCCTCGATGGCGGCGCGTGTTTCATCATCGAGCGATTGTTCGAGTACCGCTTGTTGTGCAAGAACGTCCACCCGCGCGCCGCTTGCGATAATCCGTTCGAGGATCTCGAAGCGTTCTTGCAAATGATTCGCCATATCCTCTTCACCGCGAGAACGAGCGTTGGCAATGATTTCGCGGATGGCATTTATTCCCTCATCGCTCAGTAGCGCGGGGTACGCGCGTGCGAGGGTCAACACCTCCCGGGGTGAGCGCGTGCGCATCAATTGATTGATCGATTGCAGGAGCGGGTTCTCTTCTACCGTGACGCGCTCCATCAACTCGCGCAGTTCGGGATGGTCGGGGAGCGCGCGTTCGAGGTCCGCTTGCGAATGGATGTCGAGTTCGGCGAGGCGCGCCTCGAGTTCCGCGCGGGCGTCAGAGACGCGTTCATTCGCCGCGCCGCGTTCAAGATATTTTTTATACGCCGCGTCGATACTATTCCCCCGCGCGACGCGTACGATCTCGCGATGGACACTGACATCTTCTTGCATGTTCACGTCGTCCTGTGCTCGCGCAAGGTCGAGCATGGCGGCAAGGACGAGTTCGGCATCCTCTGTCAGCAGTTCGGGATGCGTTTCCAGAAATTGCTTGGACGTGTCCCAGGCGTCCAGATTTATCCACTGTTGAATGGTTTCAAGGAGTGTTTGGTGTGCTTGCAAAACACGCAGCGCGGCGGACGCGGCGGGGTTTTGGCGCAGTGCTTTCGCTTGCTGCATTCGCGCTTGCAGCTCCGCCATCGCCTCGTCCAGTTTGTCGTCTATCGCGGCGGGCAACAGCTCTTGGGGAATGGCTTGCGGGGTATCGAGATAACTGCTGCCGGGGAGAATGAGTAGTTGACCGCGCAGCTGTTGAACGAGGCGCGCACCCGCTTGCCACAGCTCCTCCTCAGCCAGCCCCTGCGGATACGCGAGAAATAACTGCTGCTTGGCGCGGTCGTGATAGAGGAGCGGCGCGCCGAGCAAACCGCTGTGCTTGTTCGGACAGGTGACGCTGTGGATGGAACCGTCATGACAGCGCGCGGCGAGGTCGGGGCGCTCGCCCGCGTCCACGATCAACCAGATTTCGGCATCAAAGGGGGTCTGACATTGGGGACAGGTCAAAGAAGCATTTTCGGCAAATGAAATGGCCATCGAGGTTCCTTTCGCCGAGAAAAAAAATAGATGCTGATTACAATAGGTCCGTTTTCAAACCTTCGAGGTGTGTGCGACGCTATGCGTCGCGAGACACCTCGAAGGTTTTGACGCCTGAAAAAGAATCAATCAGATTTTACTCATGATACACCACTTTTGCTCGCCCGGCGCGCCATACAACCTGCCGATCTATGACAACCAAGTCACTGCAAGCGCCATTTCGAGCGGCGACGGGTTTGGTCGCCCGCGAGAAATCTCGATTCGCCAAGAGAGATTTCTCACTCCACTATGTTCCGTTCGAAATGACAATTCAGCTGTCAAGCCCCTTGGCAGGCGCCATACCTCCCACCTCGGCAGGCGCATCCACCACCGTAAAATGAAACCGCGCATAAAAACGCCGCAGCAAACGCAGCACGGGAATCCCCACCAACAAAATCAATAAAACATTTCCCGCCGACCGCGCCGCATCCCACCACAACGACGTCGCCGCATAAAACAAGCCATACACCGTCAGCGTGCGCATAAAACTCGAACCCGGCGCCCACGCAAACGCCGTCCCGCTCGGGTCGGCGAAAAAGGGCCAGAACCAGAGATTCATCACAAAGCCAAAGAGCAAGCCGCTGACCAGACCCCACGCCGCGAGCAGCGCCACTTCACGGCGCGGATTCTCCGGCGACTGCGGAATCCACCCCGCCACCATCCCGTTCCACCCGCACGCAAACATCTGGAACGGCAGCCACGGACCCACCCCCCCCGTGATCAGCGCCGACACCAGCAGCGAGAGCGACCCCACCAGAAATCCAAATTCCGCGCCAAACACAAACCCGCACAGGATCGGCAAAAAAAAGACCGCGCTGAACCCCGCGATGCCCGGGATCAAACGCAAGGTCGCATTGATGCCCACCAGCACGCCCAGCACCGCCACCAGCTGCGCATCCATCTGCCGCGTTTCGAGATTTGTGACGAGCAGCAAGAGACACAACCCGAGCAGCAGCACAAAAAAGACCGGCGCATCGTTCGCATGCGCCATGCCCATCATCGCGACCTGCTCCACATCCGTCGCGAGAAACGGCGAGAGAAACGCCCACGCCCCCAGCGCGCTCGCGAGAAACAAAATGATCGTCGAGACCAAGCCAGACCTAGCTCTGCGCCGCATGTTGGTGCGCCTCCTCGAGCGCCAGCACATCCGCCACCGTCAAAAAACGCTCGTCGCGCAGCGCCTTGTTCACCTGCGGCGCAAACACCAGCGAGTCGTTCATCACATGCCGCGTCGTCCCATCCGCCACAATGTCGCCGTTGCCCAAAAGCAAAATTCGCGTCGCACACTGCGCCACCAGTTCCACATCATGACTCGCCATCAGGATCGTCACGCCCTGTGCGCGCAGACGTTTGAGAATCGCCAGCAGTTTTTCCTTGCTCACATAATCCAGCCCGCGCGTCGGCTCGTCCAGGAGCAGCGCGCCCGGTTCGGCGATCAAAATGGACGCCAGCGCGACGCGCTGTCGTTCGCCCGTGCTCAGATCGCGCGGATACGCCTCGCGCAGCTCGCTCAACCCCAACTGTTCCAGCAGCCCCGCAATTTTTTCGGTCCCGAGATTGTGCGCGCGACAGGTAAATTCCAGTTCCCCCTGCACCGTCTCGTTAAACAAGAGCCGTCCGGGGTTCTGCGGCACAAACCCGACATGCCGCGCAATTTGCTCCAACGGAATCGCCGCCGGGTCCTGCCCGTTCACCCGCACCCCCCCCCGCTGCGGCTTGAGCAGCCCCACGATATTTTTGAGCAGCGTGCTTTTCCCGCTCCCATTCCGCCCCATCAGCGCGACCAGTTCCCCCGCGCCCAACTCGAACGAAATGCTTTTCAGCACCTCGCGCTCCCCATACCGAAACCCCAGCCCCGTAGTCACGACTTTAGTCGTGCCAATCACACCAGCCCCACTCGTAGTCACGCCTTTAGTCGTGCCCGTCCCGCCCGGCGCCGGAGGTCTCGGCGCGGGCGCGCGAAACCCATTCCATTTTCGTTTCAAATTTTCCGCAAAGGGGCGGCTCTCTTTGATCGTCAAAGGCATTGGCTGCCAGTCCAGTTTGCGCCCCAGTTCCACGAGCGGCGGCACAAGGTCCACCTGCGCCAGAACCTCGCGCGGCGCGCCGAGCAGCGGACTCGCGCCGCGGCGCGGCAGATAACAAATCCGGTCCGCATACTGGGCGACGCGTTCGAGCCGGTGTTCGGACAACACGATCGTCAGACCCAGGTCCATATTCAATTTTTGCAGAATCGTCAGCACCTCTTCCGCCGCTTGCGGGTCGAGCTGCGAAGTCGGTTCGTCGAGCACCAGGATCGAGGGCTGTAACGTGAGCACGCTCGCAATCGCGACCAGTTGTTTCTGTCCGCCCGAAAGCGTCTCGACCTTGCGCCCGCGCAAATCGGCAATCGAGAGCTGGTCGAGCGCCTCTTCGACGCGCCGCCGCATCAACGCTTGCGAAAAATTCAGGTTCTCCATCGCAAACGCCAACTCGTCCTCGACCAGCTGCGTCACAAACTGCGCTTCGGGGTTCTGAAACACCAGCCCCACGAGATCGCTCATCCCGCGCGGTCCAAACTCGACCGGGTCGCGCTCCTCCACCCGCACGCGCCCCTGCAGCGCGCCGCCGTAAAAATGCGGCACCAGCCCGTTGATCGTCCGCAAAAGCGTGCTCTTGCCCGCGCCCGACGGACCCACCACCAGCAGGAACGTCCCCGGCGAAATCTGCAGTGAAATGTCACGCAGCGTCGGCATATTCTGTTTTGGATAACTGTAGGTGACGTTGTGCAGTTCAATCATGAGGAAACATTTTGCTCAACAACGCGGGCGCCGCCAACAAAACCAGCGCCGCGCCATACAACGGCTCGAACGGCGGCATTTTCAAGCGCGGGTAGGGATAAAAAATAAAGTGGAGCGAATCGCTCCACCAACCCGCTCCCCACACCGCGAGAATCACTCCCGCCGCCAGCGCGAGCAGGACATCCCGCCGCGCCCAGCGAATCCGCCGGTAACGGCTCACATGCACATCCCGCCCGACCCGCCACAACGCGCTCACGAGCAGCGCCGCGCCCACCACGACCGCCCCCCCCCCGACCATTTTTTCCGACACATACTTGAGCGCGACCACACCCGTCAACACCATAAAGAGCCCGACCGCAATCGCGATTTGCAGCAGCGGCGTGCGCGTTTTCGACGGCGCGCCCGAACCGCCAAACCCGCGCGCGCTCATGGATTCCGCCAACGTGATGCTGTGTTCCAACCCCTCCGCCAACAGCGTCACAAACAACGGAATCAAATCGCGCACCGCGCGAAAGCGATGCCCGCGCAGCGTCTGCGCCTCGCGAATTTCCGCCTGTGCCAAAACCATCTGCGGCACAAACGTGACCGCAATCGAGAGCACGATCGCGGACTGGTACAAAAAACGCGGCGCGCTCCGCAGCAGTTGATAATGGTCGGCGACCGCGTTAAAGGTCGCAAACGCGACGAGCAATCCGATCAAACTCAACGCGCTCACTAGCCCATAGACCAGACTTTCGAGCGTGATCGCCCCACCCAACTGCACCACCCCTTCGTTAAAGGTCCAGCGATACGCGGGCAGGGTCAACAACCTTGTCGCGCCGACGTTCACAAACAAGACATTATACAAAATGCTAAACAGCGCGACCGTTGTTCCCAGCCACAACAGCGCGCCCCACGATTTGCCGAGCGCGCTGTGGCGACACAACACATAATAATCAACCGCCACCGCGCCGAGCGCGATGAAAAGATAGAACGGATTTTTGGTCAGCGTAAACGGGACCAGCGCGGCAGCCAGCCACAAGAGCCAGGCAGTGGTGTGAAACATAGAGAGCTTTTAGCGCCGCCGCATCATATACCAGCCCGTCCCCGCCAACAGCACAACCAATCCCGCGCCGCCCACCAGCAACCCACCCACCAGCACAATCCCCGAAAGGGTGTGCCGCAGCTGCGCCTTTTCTTCCGCTTGGGTTTGCGCTTGTTCCGCCAGCTCCAATTCTTCGGCGGCGCGCGTCGCATTGACGGAATTGCTCTGTCCGATCGCGACGCGAGTCGGGAGACGTGTGCCTGTCGGCAAGGGCAAGTTTTGCTCTTCAAACGGTGTCGGGACCCACTCGGGCGTGGGTTCCGGCGGCAGAGTGGGAGGCGGCGCGCTGTTTTGTGCGATCCGTGGTGTCGGCACAAACCGCGTCGCGGTCGCCTCTCCCGTAATGGTGGGCAGCCGCGTTTCGGTCCACGTCAGTGTTGGCGACGGCGTCAGGGTGAACGTCGGCGAAACGCTCGTCGCCGTCAGGGTCGCGGTGGGCGGCGCAGTGGTCGCGGTAGGCGGCGCAGTGGTCACAGTGGGCGTTTCCGTCGGGCTTGTCGTCGCGGTCTCGGTAGGCGTCGCGTTGCCCGTCTGCGCCCCGCACACCTGCTCGAACGTGATCGCAGGGGGGGGTGAAGCGCCCGACGTGGTGCCCACGCCCCAGACCCAACCGTCAATATCGCCGTTTCGCACAAGACGGTTCGACGTTCCCATGCCCGAATATTTCCAGTTCCCTCCCGCATCTCCGATCCAGTAGGACCAGTAGACACATTCCGCGCCCTGACATTCGCAAAAACAATTTTGATTCGGATAGTTGCAGCCGTTGCGACCGATCTTGCAGATCGCCACGCCCATCGCGTTGCTCGCATCCACGCTCGGGTTGAATCCGGCCCGCTCCAACAAGTCCAACCCCGATAATTCGTCTTCGCTAAACTCGACACAATGCTTCTGCGAATTGCCATTCCCAAAGACCACCACGACCGCGGCGCGATTGACCGTCTGCGCCGACAACGCCTGACGAGCCAGCAGCATAAAGCTCAACAGCGCGAGCAAAAGCAACAGACCCAAACCGCCGATCACGCATTGAAACACAATGCGATGACGAGTGGGGTCGAGAGTATTCAACAGTTGATGGACGCGATCTTGCATAGATGACTATTACTATTATTGCGAGACCCCGAGAATTTCCGACATGACCCCCGCAAACGGACAAAAATTCTCGGGGTCTCTTTACCTTGTCGAGTGCGGCGAGAACGTAACGCCTCGAGCGACCTCTATGGCTTGGGACACTCTTTGTGCGCGGTCACCCCCGACGGAATCAGCGATCTGCCCATCAGCGCGATGATCGCCTGCTGCGTGGCAAGCAAATTCGCCGTCCCCGACCCCGCCATCCATTCAAAACTCCCGTTGGGCAGTTGCAAAGATTCGAGGAACGCGACCGATGTGGCGTTCTGCGTCCAGTCCGGACCAAAGGGGTCCTGTCCCGTCGCAGTCAACGCCTGAATCACCCATGCGGTCGAATTGCCATCGCTCTCGGTTGTGATGGATGAATCGGGGTCGAATGGAAAACCGCCATCGGCGTTTTGGGCCGTGTCCAGATACGCCAGCGCATTCGTGATGGCGGTCGAGTTCAGAGGTTCACCTGTCGCAACCAAGGCCTGCAGAGCCAGCGCGGTTGTATTCGTGTCGGTCCCCCACGTCGGCTGCCATTCCCAACCACCGTTCGGTTGTTGAATACTTTTGAGAAACGTGACCGCGTCCGCGGGCACGGCGCCGAGCGCGGCGGTCCCCAAAATCGCAAACGCCTGATGTCCCGCGCCTTCGTGATACTTGCCGGTGCTGCTCTCGTAATACGCATCGGGCAGGCGCGTCTTTTTCTGAAAGCACACTTTGGCGCTGGTCAACGCCAGCGCGAGTTTTCCGGCGGAAGAGGCGCCCAATTTAGAGTATTTGCGCGCGTTCTGTTTCAAAAACGTGGCTAGCGACGGCGCATTCGCATTGCGTTGCCAGTTTTTGGCGGCAATATCGTTGGCGGAAATTGCCAGCGCCGTGTCCACGCTCGAAGGCGCGCCCGCGTAACCACCCGTCGTGTTGGACTGCTGCTCTTGCAGCCATTTTAGCGCCTTGTTTGCGGCAAGCACGGGTCCGGCGGGATACATCGAATCTCCAAATTGCCCGTAACGCCAACCTTCCACCGCGCCGTTCTTGACCTTGGACTCGCCCGCGCCGATCATATATCCCTGCCACGCCGAGCCATCCCAATAATTATAGCCCCAATACCGTCCCTGAGGGTCGCCAAAACAATTGTCGGCGGGCATCCCGACCCCTTCGATGCTGCAAATCGCGGGACCGTATTGCGTGTCAATCCGCACAACGTCCAATCCGGTCAATTCGAGCGCCTGCAGACCGGTGATCTTTTTCTTGTTAAAAACGATGCTGCGCACAACAGTTTCGCGATCGCCAAACTGTATGACCACATCGGCATAGCGCGGACGTCCGGCGTCGGGCGCCGCCGAAACCGGGGCGGAAAATGTGAATGTGGCGGCAGTTATGACCAGCGCGACGAACGCGACAAAAGTGAGGACCGCGCGCGTTCCAAACCCCGTCGGGAACGAACGCCGTTTCGTTCCTCCACCTGACGAACGCGGTTCTGTTCCCTCGTCTGACGCGTGTACTGCCGGATTGCGAGATTGCATGTTCAAATGCTCCTTTGGAATATGAGAAAAAAAAACACCCGACCAATCCGGTCAGGTGTTGAGAAAACGCAGCAGGCAAGCTGTGTCACAAGAATACAAGCATACTCAACCTCCTTGTCGCGAGAAGGGTCTGTAGAGATTTAGCGCAACAACATGATGAAATTGACGGGGCAAATGACATCACGCGAGCTGTAAAACTCGAGACGCTGCTACGCAATCTCATGTTGGTGCGCAAGTGAGGCAGATTTCCTGGCTTGTATTTTCCCGCCATAGGCGGATAAACACTTACAGTTGCGGCACAGCGCCGGTCTCTCACCGGCTTTCATCTGATTCCCTCGCATCCGGGCGTTCGGGATGCCTCACTGGATACTATTCAATTGTGAAAAGATTATAGTCCCATCCGCGTTCGCGGTCAAACATCCGAATCAAATTCGTGTCCGTTGTCCCTTGACACTCGGGCGTACAATAAACATAGGGTCCCCGATGCTGCACGATCCGGGTTGACGGACACATTCGGATCGAGCATTCGCAAAACAATCCGATAGCCGGAGAGTCTGCGCTGACAACCAAAGTCATTTATGGCGGCGCAGATTAATAACCGCATAAAATCAAAGGAGGAACACCATGTTTGCGCGAGCTCCCAAATGGCTGGTTCTGTGGAACGTCGTGTTGACGGTCTTGCTCGCTGCCGCGCTGGCGACAAACGTCGTTCTGGTGCAGGCAGGCAGCGATCCTCCACTGCGGGTCTATAGCTCTACACTTGACGATGTCGGCGGCGACTTTACATCGCGCACCGCAGACCTGGACATTAACAGCACGATGCCCCGCACGCTCAACTCGGTCACCACCGCAGACCTGAGCGTCCTGCATCCCCACGTTTGCATCGTAACCGCCAGCGCCACGATCAACAAAAGCTCCTCTCAGGACAGCGGTTATACGATTTTCGGATTGAGTATGGACTCGACCGACACCACCGTGCCGTCCTCAGACCGCGTCTCACTGCTCATTGACGGCGAACCGCAAACCTACGAGACAGTCAGCACGGTACAGGGTTTTGACGACATCAGCGGGGGGCATACCTTCCGCTTTAGCGCCCGCAAATTCAGCGACGCGTGGCACACCAATACGGTCACCGCATCCACCATAACCGTCGTGTGCGTCAAAAAACGCATATAGCGGCTCTAATGTAGCTCCCATTCGATTCAAGATGCGAGACCTTTCAGACCTGCGAGCTCTTGGCGATAATTTTTATCGCAAAAACTCGCAGGTCTCGCCCCTCGACTCGTGGAATTTGCTCTGGCGGGTCATTTCCGCCCAATCCGATTATTCTCGAGCTATTTCGTCCTGTTCGACACGTGCACCATGAGCGTGATCAACGCAGCTGCCACCAGCGGCACAAACAGTCGCCACACCTCGACCAATTCCCCGCCCATCACCCGCGCGCGCGTGTCCAGCCCCAGCGCCACAATAATGCCAAAGGCGACGAGCCACACAAACAGCAAAAACACGCGTTGAGAATCAGAAAGCGGTTTGGACATCTTACAGACTGCGCGCGTCAATCACGTGGACTCCGCCAAAATCGGCAATATACAAAAGACTGCCGACCCCATACAAATTGTAAGGTTGGACACCGGTCAACACGGGACGATACGTTCTTTTCTTGAGGTCTACCTGCACGATCATACCTGCGTTCTGCAAACTGACAAACACCTTGCCCGCCGCAATGGCGACGCCCGAAGGCACCGAGCCATCCGGAAAAACCACAATCGGCGTTTGATAACCGAGCGCCACTTCGCTCCCGCCATACACATACGGATGCCCATAGTTGCCCGCGAGATAAATGTCATTTAGCTCATCGCCGGCATTGGCTGGGTTCCCGTCATTCTTTTCCGGCACGAACGCAGGGTCATTGTCCGCCGCCAGCACGTGATATTGACCGTCCACAAGCCCCGCCGTCATTCCCCATGGGTTTCGCACGCCGCGCGCCAGTTCGTCAAACTGCTCCGCCATTCCGCGCGTTGCCTGATACTCGTGTGTGGATTCCAGCCAATCGAAATTGGCATACAAGATGCGCCCGTTCGGAAAATCCTCATAATACGGCAGATACACATCCTGCGCGGTCCCCTGCGCCGGGAACGCCGAATCGCGCGACGAGCCAACCGAAATCAACAGCGCTTCCTTGCCGTTCACCACGCCCTGCGCCAGCGAACTGTTGACGTGCCCATAGATTTTCGAAACCGTCGGAAAACGAATCACCACTTCGCCTTCATGCACGACATTGTCGTCGGGCATCCGCCGCAGTGTGCCGCCCTCGTTGAAATAAATCACGCCGCCGCGCACCGTCACGCCGCCGATCACATTCATCGTCCACGGCGTCAACGGGTACGGCGCGCCGTCAACCGGCTTTTTCCACAGCGCATACCCCCCGCTTAATGTTTCCGCCAAAAACTCTGGCCGCTGCGCGACCCCGTAATACAATGTCCCATCGGGCGAGGCATACACAGCCGTCACGATCTGGTCGCTCACCAACTCTTGCATCCCCGTAGAAATGGTCGGCGTCAAGGTCGGACGCGGGCGTGTCGCCAGGACGGTAGCTGCCGTGACCGTCCGCGCGCCCGCAACGACGCGCGTCGGTGTGCGCGTGATGCTGCGCGCGCCGCTCGTCGTCCCCGCCCGTGTTGCCGTGCGCGTCGGCGGCGTCGCGCGGGTCAGCGTGCGCGTAGGGGTAAAGGTCGGCAGCCCCGGCGATGTCGCCGTACGCGTCGGCGTGAATGTGGGCAGTGGTCTCGTCGTCGCCGTGCGTGTGGGGGTAAAAGTGGGCAAACCCTGTGCCAGAGAGGGCGAGCCGGAGACCAAAAAAATAAACGCAACAAAACAAAACACGAATCCAACAACGCGGAGGACCATAATGCCACCTGTAACGGAAAAAAGGATATCGGGAAAAGGGTAAATCCCGCGACAGCGTAGAACGTGCAAAGGATAGATGCCGGAGCCCGGCATCTATCCTTTGACCGCAGTGATTCGGTTCTTGCGTGAGGTTGTGGGGCTGCTCGGCATCCCCACAACCTCACTCTTGCATCCTACTCGTAGCGCAGCGCGTCAATCGGATTCAATTTCGCGGCGCGCTGCGCGGGATAGATCCCAAAAAACAAGCCCACGATCACGGCAAATCCCACCGCCAGCGACACCGAGAACAGCGACACGGATGCGGTCAAGACTCCAGAAAGGGTGACGAGCGTGGCAACCATAAAGCCCAGCGCCAGCCCCAGCAGTCCGCCCGTCAACGACAGCGCCACTGCCTCGACGAGAAACTGGAGCAGAATGTCGCGACTCCGCGCGCCAACCGCTTTGCGGAGACCAATCTCGCGTGTGCGCTCGGTCACGCTCACCAGCATAATGTTCATAATACCAATACCACCCACCAAAAGCGAAATCCCGGCAACCGCCGCAAGGAACGCGGTCAGCAGTCCCGTGATGGTATTCAGCGTTGACAAAAACGCCGCCTGGCTCAGAATGGTAAAGTCGTCCTCACTGCCGTCGCTGTCCAGCCCATGCCGGTCGCGCAGCAGCGCCGAAATCCGTCCTTGCACCCCTTCGATGTCTTGGGCATTGGTCACCGAAAGCGTAATGCTCGAAACACGATATTTGTTGCCGTCCGCCGTTCGCATATTGGCAAACCGCTGCTGCGCATACTTGATCGGCATAAACGCATTGTCATCCACCGAGCCGAACCCGCCACCTCCCTTTGCCTTGAGCACGCCGATCACGCGCAGCGGCTGTCCGTTCAGCCGCACCGTTTGCCCCACCGCCTGCCCGCTGCCAAACAGGTCCTTGGCTACGTTCGCGCCAAGCACGACCACCGCCGTGCCGTCGCGCGCTTGCACCTCGTCAAAAAACGTGCCCGCCGCCATCTCGAAACTATGCAGCGGCGCATAACTCGGCGTCGTTCCCACAATCGAAACCTGTTTGTCCGCCGCCGCCGCAACCAGCGTGCCGCCGGTCTGCGCCACCGGCGCTACCCCGTTCAGCGGCAGCTTCAAGGCAACGATCGCCTCGTAATCGTCCAGCGACAGGTTTTGCGCGGCGATATTCCCACTGCCGGGACCCCGGTTGAGCTGTCCCGGCGCAATAAAAAGCAGGTTCGTGCCGATGGACTGGATTTGCGATGTGATGGACTGGCTCGCGCCGTCTCCCAGCGCCATCAACGCCACGACCGACGCCACCCCAATAATCACACCCAGCATCGTGAGAAACGAGCGCACCCGATTCGCCAACAGACTGTCAAACGCCGTCCGCGCAATTTCGCTCCAACTCACGCTCCCCGAACCTTGCAGCGGCGCAAAAACAATGTCTGCGCTCGACGCCGATTTTGTTGTGCCCCGACCTTCCAATGTTGCAATATTCGTTGCCATTTATTTCCCTGCCACCCCCGCCATAGTGACGACTTGGGTCGTCATGCGCGGCGTCTGCTTTTCGTCTCCGACCAGTTCACCATCGCGCATCGTCAACACTCGCCCCGCATACGCGGCGACATCGTATTCGTGTGTGACCAGCACCACCGTCAGACCCTGCTCGCGATTCAGACGCTGCAAAATATCCATGATTTCCGCGCTCGTTTTGGTGTCGAGCGCGCCCGTCGGCTCGTCCGCCAGAATCACCGACGGACTGCCCGACAACGCCCGCGCAATCGCCACGCGCTGCTGCTGTCCGCCCGACAATTCATTCGGTTTATGGTCGGTCCGTTCTTTCATCCCGACGATTTCCAGCGCCGCGGCGGCGCGCCGATGTCGTTCCGCGCCCGAAATGCCTCGATAAATCAACGGCAGCTCTACGTTTCTCAGCGCGGTCTGGCGCGGCAGCAAGTTGTATTGCTGAAAAATAAATCCCAACTTGGCAGCGCGCGCCGCCGCCAATTCCACATCATCCAATTGAGAAACCATGTCCCCATCCAGCACATACGTCCCGCTCGTCGGCGTATCGAGACAGCCGATCAAGTTCATCAACGTGCTCTTGCCGCTGCCGCTCGGTCCCATGATCGCAACAAATTCGCCTTTTTTGATCTCGAACGAAACACCATTGAGCGCATTCACTTCAATGTCGCCCATGTGGTATGTCTTTTTCAGGTCGGTTACAGTAATCATAAAATTCTCGCTGATCGTTTGTAACGGATAGCCGATGGCATCATGCCAACGGTTGACAGCGCTCGCCATTCGCTATCTGCTATCCGCCATTCGCCATCTGCCATTCGCCATCGGCTACCTGCCATTCGCTATCTCCCAAAGAGGTTCTGCTGTCCATTCCCAATTCGGTCGCTGCCGGGCAGTGCAATAATCTGCTGTCCCTCTTGCACACCGCTGATGATTTCGGTCTGCGCCCCATCGCTGATGCCGGTCTCTACCGGAATATCCTGCACCTTGCCTTGCGCATCCAGAACCTGCACCACGCGCCCGCTGCCGCTCGGCAAGAGCGCCGAGTTCGGGACGACCAGCACATTATCTTTTTGTGCCACGACAATATCCACGTTCGAAGTCATGCCGACTTTGACGCGCGGGTCCACATCCGCAAAATCCACCCGCACCTGATACGTCACAACTCCATTGCTGATGGACGACACGGGCGAAATAAACGTCACCTTGCCATTTGCGCCCCAGTTGTTGATCGAGTCAATCGAAAGTTTCACGTTCTGATCGAGCGCCGCCTGCACCACGTCGTTTTCGCTCAACCGCAGTTCCACGTGCAGCGGGTCGCGGTCAACCAGCGCCATAACGGGACCGGCGCTCGCGCTGCCCGGCACGATCTTGATATTGGTGATCACGCCGCCGAACGGCGCTTTCAAGGTGGCGTTATCCAAATTCAACTGCGCCTGTTTGACCGCTTGTTCCGCCTGCTGCACGGCGGCTTGCTGAATCGCGATATCCGTTTCGCTCGCGGGCGCATTCAATTTCGCCAGGTTTGACTTGGCTTGTTCCAGATTCGCCTTCACCGTCGCCAATTCATCCGGCGACGCTTGCAAATCGGCGAGACGTTTTTTCGCGGTTTGCAATGTCGCGAGCGCCGAGGCAACGCGCGATTGTGAATCGGGTCCCGATGTCGTCGAGAGCGCGTTGTAATCAGCCAATGCTTTTTGATAATCCACAGTTGCATTGTTCAGGTCTCTGGACTGTGGGAGTTGTCCGATATTCGGATTCGTTGCGCCGCCGATGCGGTCATACGCCGCTTGCGCTTGTTTGACCGCATTTTCCGCCTTGAGCAATAGCGCCCGCGCCGATTCCAAACTCGAACCGGACGTTTCCGACGATTTCGTTGCGGCGTTATATGCCGCATACGCGCTGTTGACGTCCGCTTGCGCGGCGGTCAAATCCGTCTGGTTCGGACCCGCCGCAACCTTGTCGTAATTTGCCTGCGCCGAAGCGAGCGCCGCTTTCACTGCCGCCAGTTGTTCGGGCGTCGTATTGCCTTGTTGTGCCTGTTTCAAACGCGCCTGCGCCGACGCCAGCGCCGCTTGCGCGTTGGCGAGCTGCGCTTCCAGATTGCGCGCATCCAACACCGCCAGCGGCTGGTCCTTGACCACCACATCGCCTTCTTTGACCAGCACCTCTTGCACCTGCCCGGTCGCCTGGAACGCCAAATCAAGCGTCTGGTCAGCCGTCACTGCGCCGCTCCCCGAAACGCTGCCCACGATCGAGCCCCGTTCCACAGGAATCGTCGCCTGGCGCGTCGCGGCGGCGGCAGTGCCCGCGCTCGCCATATTGGTCATTACGATTGCGCCCCCGATCGCCAGCACAATCACCACCGCGCCAACAATCAGCCACGGATTCAGGCGTGATTTCTTTTGTTTCGTATTCGTCAGACTCGTTGCTGCTGCCATATTGATTGCACCTCTGTTTTCCCATTCGCGTAACCGGGAATCCTGCATGTTTTCTCCACAAGTTGACCCGGCTCTATCAGCTCTATTTCCGCAACCTTACCTCTTTGTGCCTATTTTAACAAGCAAATTACTTGATGTAAGCAGGAGCTTGGATGATTCCGGGTGTGCCGTTCGGAGGAAACGCGCATCACCCAAACGGGTGATACGCAAAACGCGCTATGCGGCGATTACCAATCTGCGTAGAGTGCTATAATGAGCGCATGACAGATTTGCGGGACGCGATGCACGTCGAGGACGAGACCCGCCGACGCGGTCAGGCGTTTTTGCGTGCGCTGCCCATCATGCTCATTCCTTTGTTTGTGGGAGTGGGCATGGGTATTTTTCTGCGTTTCGCCTTGCCCGGCTTTACCCCGCCGAATGGTGACGGTTCGCGCGGCACTCCGCTGCTGCCCTTGCTCGTGGTCGCAGTCTTTTTCATCGCGCTGATTGCGCTGGTGCGTTTTGGCAAGCCAAATCTTTCGAGCGTCATCTTTATCGGCGTCTGGACCCTGCTCACCACACTGTTTGGGCTTGTCAGCGGCATCAACGGCATCTGGGCAGCTCTCTTGATTGTGCCCATCTGCGCCGCCGGTCTGTTGCTCGACGGCGCCGCCAGCATCAGTCTCGCCGCGCTTGCCACCATTCTGATTATTGCGCTTGCAATTCTGGAATCGCAGGGCTTGGTCGCGTCTCGCATCGAGATCCCAATCGCGCTCCAGCCCTTTGCGCCGCTTTTGACCGCGACCTTTTGGGGCGGTATTTTTTGGACGATCGCCGCGCTCACCTATTTGCTCGCCAGCAATCTGCAAAGCGCCTTGCGTACAAGTCGCGCCCAGGCAGCACAGCTTCAGGATTTCTCCTCGCAGCTCGAAGTGCGCGTCCAAGAGCAGACCGACAAGCTGGTCGAAAAATCCAACGAGACCGCCGTGATGCAGGAACGCGCACGCGTGGCGCGCGATATTCACGACACGCTGGCGCAGGGCTTGACGGGCATCGTCGTCCAGCTGGGCGCTGCCGAACGCGCCCTGCAGGTTGCTCCGCAGGACGCACCCGCGCACATCCAACTCGCGCAAGAAATGGCGCGTGAAGCTCTCGCCGAAGCGCGGCGCTCGATTTGGAATTTGCGCGCGGCGAACCTCTCACACGGCGAACTGCGTGACGCGCTTGCCGGTCTCGCCCAGCGCGCCTCCACCGACACCCTGCGCGTATCTTTCGAAACACAGGGCGACGCCTGGGATTTGCGCGCCGAGGTGGATTCCGCGTTACTGCGCGTGGCGCAAGAGGCGCTGGTGAATGTGAGCAAACATGCCAACGCGACCCGCGTGGATGTGACGCTCGCGTATCTGCCCGCAGAGGTGCGCCTGGTCATTCACGACAACGGCATCGGTTTGACCGGCGAGGTTTTGAACGACGACGAACGCATCCGGGAACCCTCGCGCGGCTTTGGCTTGATGGGCATGCGCGAACGCATCGAGCAGTGGGGCGGCGAATTGGTCTTGACGAATGACGACGGCGCACAGGTCCTTGCCATGATTCCCCGCGCGCGCGCGGAACGCCTCCCCGAACGGGCGCATGACGCAGGCAGTGTTTCCGACGTCACAAACGACCCCTTTCTCGTCGCGCGCGAATCGCGTCCCGTTGTCACTCTTTCTGTCAAGGAGACGTCATGATTCGCCTCGTCGTGGTGGACGACCATCCCATCGTGCGGCACGGGCTTGTCTCTATGCTGCACTACGAGCCGGACATGCAGATCGTCGGTCAGGCGGGCGACGGCGCACAAGCGGTGCGCGTCATTTTGGAGCAAAACCCCGACGTGGTCTTGCTCGATTTGCGCCTGCCCGAACTTTCCGGCATTGACGTAATGAAACATGTCCGCGCGCAACAAACCTCTACGCGCTTTCTCGTTCTCACCACATACGACGCCGACGAATACATTATGCCCGCCCTCAGCGCCGGAGCGCAGGGCTATTTGCTCAAGGACGCCAGTCCCGCCGAACTGACCCGCGCCATCCGTTCGCTCGCCTCCGGCGGTTCCCCGCTGGAACCTGCCGTCGCCGCCAGATTGTTGACGAGCATGCACGACGACAAAGAAGACGAGTTGTCGGCGCGCGAGATGGACGTCCTGAAATTGCTCGTCGAAGGCGCCAGTAATAAAATAATCGCCTCGCAGCTCAATCTTTCCGAAAACACGGTCAAGTCCCATCTCAGTCATATTTTCAGCAAGCTGCGAGTTTCCAGCCGCGCCGAAGCAGTTGCCGTCGCATTGCAGCGAGGTATTGTTCCGATAGACCGCTCATCATAACCCTTTTACTCAATATTTTTGCCAATCCCGTATGGACCCGTTTCCTCGAAACAATGATGGTTGTAGGAACGGGTTTGGTTTTCCAAATTGTCATTGGCAAACTTGTTGCAATTTGACGTAATGATTGATCATGCAACGCGACGCGGTAAAGCGTTCGCTGTGTTTGGCTTGCTCCTGGCTCTCTTTTTGGTTTCGCTCGATCAAACGGTGGTTGGCACGGCGATGCCGCGCGTGATCGCCGACCTGCGCGGGTTCGAAGTTTATGCGTGGGTCACCACCGTCTATCTGCTCGCCCAGACCGCCATCATCCCCATCTCTGGCAAATTGGGCGACATGTACGGACGCAAATGGATCGCGCTCGGCGGCGTGGTTGTCTTTTTGCTCAGCAGTTGGCTGTGCGGTTTCGCGCCCAACATGCTGTGGCTCATTATCGCGCGCGGCTTGCAGGGCATCGGCGCCGGCGCGATTTTTTCCACCGTCTTTACCCTGCTCGCGGATGTCTTTCCCGATCCCTCGGAACGCGCGCGTTATCAGGGACTCTTTTTTTCCATCTTTGCGCTTTCCTCTGTGATTGGTCCCATTGTCGGCGGCTTTATCACCGACACCCTCGGCTGGCGCTGGGTCTTTTATGTAAATGTGCCGATCGGTCTGCTCTCACTCCTGGTCCTGCCCTTTGCCTTGCCCACCACCCATCGCCACAAGAATGCCAGGGTTGACTGGCTCGGCGCAGTGGTCAGCACCATCGGCGTGATTGCGCTCCTGTTGTCTTTTACGTGGATTGGCGACGGGCAGCCCTGGACCGCGCCGCAGGTCGTCGTCGGGTTTGTCATTTTCCTGATCGCCCTGGCGTTATTTATCCCGATTGAACGGCGCGCGCACGACCCCATCCTCCCGTTATCCCTCTTTGGCAATCGCACCGTCAGCTCGGTGACGGTCCTGATGTTTTTGAGCAGCATCGCCATGTTTGGCATTATTCTCTACGCGCCGCTCTTTTTGCAGGGCGTGGCTGGCGAAAGCGCGTCAACTTCGGGCGCGGTCCTCATTCCCCTTGTCCTGACCATGACCCTCATCAGCGTCATCGGCGGGCAGCTCGTCTCGCGCATCGGACGCGTGCGCCCCTTTTTGATCTTTGGCTCGGTCGCCGTAACCGTTGGCGCGTTTTTGCTCACCACTATCGGAATGTCGCCAAACCTGCTGTTGATGAGCAGCTTTATGTTCGTGATCGGGGTGGGGCTTGGCTTGCTCTTGCCCAATTCCACCCTCGCCGTGCAGACCGCGGTGGACCACCACCATGTCGGCGTCGCCACCTCCGCCACCCAATTCATCCGCTCGATCGGCGCGACAGTCGGCACGGCGCTCATGGGCACCATCGTCACGGCAGGATATGCGCGCGCCTTTGCGGCGAATGTTCCGCAAGACGCAACCCCCGAGGTGCTCCATGCCATCAAAAATCCCGATGCGCTGGTCAGCCCCGAAGCGCTGCGTCTCTTGACCCAAGCCACCGCCGCGCTGCCGAATGGTGACCAGCTCTTGCGCGCGCTCCTCGACACGGCGCGACACGCTCTCGCCATCGGCATCCATGATGGCTTTTGGATGCTCACCATCGTCAGCGCCCTAGGCATTGCCGCCGCATTCATGATTCCCCATCTCGATTTCAAAAAGCGCGCTCAAACAATGGGCAATCCCGCCATGATCATGGAAGGGCATTCCGTCGTCGGACCCGGCGAATAACGCAGCCATCAAAACAGAACGCTTGCAGCGTTCTGTTTTTTATTTTCAACCGCTCCCGTTTGACGCGCGCCTAAAATCGCGGTATGCTGTCAACATACCGAACGTTCGGTATGTTTGCGCTCAATTTTTCCCATGACCCGCACCGAATCCACGATCGCGCACATTCTCGCCGCCGCCGAAAAACTGTTTGTCGCCAGGACCTACGCCGATGTTTCGATGCGCGACATTGCCGAGGCGGCGGAGGTTTCGACCGGCGCGCTCTATCACCATTTCCCGGGCAAAGAACAGCTCTATTACGCCATGCTCACCACCTACATGGCGCGCACGCGGCAGGCAACCCTCGCCGCGCGTCCGCTCGACAGCACTTGCCGTGAACGCCTGCGCGCCCTCACCCGCGTCTATCTCACCATGCGTCCCGCCCAACGCCAAATCATGCGTCTCGTGCGCCGCGATCTCAACGCGTTCAACGGCAAATTGCGTCACGGGGTTGTCAAGGCATACCAGCAGGCGGTGCCCGATCTTGTCGAGCAGGTCCTCTGCGACGCCATGAACAAAAAAGAAATCCGAACGCAAGACCCGCGCTGGTTGGCGTGGGCATACGTCGCCATCGTCGAAACCACGCTTGGCGAATACGCGCAAACGCGTCTGGGCACGGTGGACGCGCGTCTCGACGCCGCGCTCGACCTCTTCCTCGACGGCGCGCGCCGCCCCTAGAGACGCAATATTTTGCGTCTCCGTCTCTGCGAAAAACAACAGCCCATGAAAATCAACATCCTCGGCGGTGGACCTTCCGGTCTCTATTTCGCCATCCTCTTGAAAAAACAAAATCCCGCGCACGACATCACCGTCATCGAGCGCGACGGTCCCGATGACACTTTCGGCTGGGGCATCGTCTTTTCCGAGACTACGCTCGACAATTTCGCCGGGTATGACCGCGAGACCTATGACGAATTTGTGCGCGCCTCACAAAAGCGCGATTCCGTCATCGTCCGATATCGCGGCGAGACGATTCCCATTCACGGCAATCCCATTTCCGGCGTCGCGCGCATCAAATGGCTCCAGATTCTTCACAAGCGCTGCCGCGAACTGGGCATCCGGCTCCACTTTCACGAAAACGTCACCAACGTCGCCGATTACATGGATTGTGATCTGCTCGTCGGCGCGGACGGCGCCAACAGTCTCGTCCGCAAAACCTACGAGGGTTTTTTCATGCCCTCGATCGAAATTCGCCAAAACAAATTCATCTGGCTCGGCACGGAACAGCCCTTTGACGGCTTGACCATGATGTTCCGCGAAACGCCCGTCGGACTCTTTATCGCGCATTCGTACCAGTTCAGCCCCACCCACTGCACCTTTATCGTCGAATGTCCGCCCGAAACATGGCTCAGGGCGGGACTGGACAAGATGGACAATGACAAAACCGTCGAATATCTCGCGGACGTGTTCAAGCAAGAACTCGGCGGGCATCCCCTGTTGCACAATAATTTTGTGCGCTGGCTCAATTTTCCCCTCGTCAAAACGCGGCGCTGGTATCACATCCTGCTCGGCGGCACACCAATCGTTTTGCTGGGTGATGCCCTGCACACAGCGCATTTTTCAATCGGCTCGGGCACCAAACTCGCCATGGAAGACTCGATTGCGCTCGCCAATGCTTTTGCGCGCTGTGACTCGATTCCAGCCGCGCTTCCCGAATATCAACGCACGCGCAAACCGGTGGTTGACCGCTTTCAGACCGCCGCCCTGCGCAGTCTGACCTGGCTCGAAAACGTGCAAAACTATATGCACCTCGATCCTGTGCCTTTTGCCTATAAACTTTTGACCCGCAGCCAGCGCGTCAGCTTCAAGCGCGTCGAAATGGCGGACCCCGCATTTGCGCACGCATACGGCACGTGGAAAAAAGCGCATCCCGGACGCAGCGCGATTCCGGATGATTTTCTCGATCTCTTTCAAAAAAAGGCGTTCGGTCATCTTGCCACCCTCCTCCCCGACGGTACGCCGCATGTGACGAGCGTGTATGTGGACTGGGACGGCAAATACGTGATCGTCAATTCGGCGCGCGGGCGCGTCAAAGACAAAAACATGCAAGCGCGCCCCAACGTCGCCCTGCAAATTCCTGACCCCGACAATTCCGACCGTTATATTTCAATCCGCGGGCGCGTCGTCGAAATCACCGAACAGGGCGCCGAAGAACATCTCAACAAATTGTCCCAACGTTATCTGGAAAAAGATGTCTATCCGCCCACCATGCGTTTTCCCGGCGAAGTCCGCGCCCTTTACAAAATTCTTCCCGACAAGGTGATCGCCTGGAGCCCCTGGGCTGCGTGATATGCAAAAGATGTACGCCCACCTCGCCGCCTGGTGGACTCTCATCTCGCCTGTCGAGGACTATGCGGACGAATTTGAATTTTTCCGTCCTCTGCTCGCGCCCGTCGCCGATCGCCCTGATTCCGCGCTCCTGGAACTGGGCAGCGGCGGCGGCAGCATCGCATACTATTTCAAACAAATCTTTTCTCGCGTGACCCTGACCGACCTATCCGAAAACATGCTCGCTGTCAGTCGCGCCCTCAACCCCGAATGCGAGCACCTTCAGGGCGACATGCGTACTCTGCGGCTCGACCGCACCTTTGATGCCGTCTTGGCGCATGATGCGATTGATTACATGACCACGGTGGGAGATTTACAGCGCGCCATCACCACGGCGGCAGTCCACTGCAAACCGGGCGGTCTCGCGCTCTTTGTCCCTGACCATGTGCGCGAAACCTTCCGCGAGTCCACCGACGACGGCGGCGCCGACGGCGACGGTCGCAGTTTGCGCTATTTCGAATGGACGTATGACCCCGACGCAAACGACACCACCTGCGTCACCGATTACGTCTATCTCTTGCGCGAGGGCGCTCAGCCGGTCACCGTCGAGCACGACCGTCACATCTGCGGCTTGTTTTCGCGCGCAGTCTGGTTACAATGTCTCGGCGCGGCGGGCTTTCAGACCGAAATCATTCCTGACCCTTTTGGACGCGAGGTGTTCGTCGGGCTCAAGACCTCACAGCAGATTGTTTGACGATAAAGGATACACACATGCAAGTCGCATGGATCACAGGCGCAGGTAAAGGCATCGGCGAGGTCATTGCCCGCGAGTTTGCCAAAAAAAATATTGTCGTCGCCCTCTCGGCGCGCACGCAAACCGATATTGACCGCGTCGCCCAACAAATTCGAGCCGCGGGCGGGCAGGCGCTCCCCATCGTCTGCGACGTCACCGACCCGCAAGCCATCGAAAACGCAGTCTTGCGCATTCAAGCGGACTATGGTCCCATCACCATCCTCGTCAACAACGCGGGCATCAGCGGCTCGCACAAGTTTCTGGGACACGACGACGCGCTCTGGCATCGCATCCTCGACACCAACCTCAACTCGGTCTATTACGTCACCAAAGCCGTCGCGCCCATGATGGTCGCCGCCAACTGGGGACGCATCATCAACATCGCGTCCATCTCGTCCAAAGTCGGCGCCAAATACCTCGCCGCCTACACCGCGTCCAAACACGGCGTCCTCGGCTTGACACGCGCCCTCGCCATGGAATTTGTCTCCAACAACATTACCGTCAACGCCATCTGTCCCGCCTATGTGGACACGCCCATGACCGACAACACAATCGTCAACATGACCAGCCGCACCAAAATGTCCGAAACAGATGCGCGCGGCTATCTCGGAAAACTCTCGCCCCAAAATCGCCTCATCACGTCCCAAGAGGTCGCCCATGTCGCGCTGATGCTCCTCGACGACAACGCCCGCGGCATCACGGGTCAGGCGATCAATGTGGATGGGGGAATGGTCATGTTTTGATTTTTGATTTTTGATTTTTGATTTTTGATTTTTGATTTTTGATTTTTGATTTTTGATTTTTGATTTTTGATTTTCGACGATTGATTTTCGCCTTTCGCCTTTTACCTTAAAAGATAGGAATCTTCCATGACACAAGAATCTCCAACTCTCGACGCATACGGCGCCCGTCTCGATTTTCAGCGCGCCATGAGTTACGGCGACTATCTCGACCTCGACAAACTGCTTGCCGCGCAGCACATGCGCTCGGACAATCATAACGAGCCGCTCTTTGTCATCATCCATCATGTGATGGAACTGTGGCTCAAACTGACCCTGCACGAATTGGATGCCGCGCGCGAAAACATCAAACAGGACAACATCTCTCCCGCGCTCAAAATGACGGCGCGCGTCTCGCGCATTCTCGAACAGCTGACCAATGCGTGGTCGGTGCTTGCCACGCTCACGCCGAACGAATACCTCACCTTTCGCGGCACCCTGGGCAATGCCTCGGGCTTTCAGTCCTATCAATACCGCATGCTCGAATTTATCATGGGCAACAAGAACGCCGTCATGCTCAAACCTCACGAGCATCGCCCCGAGATTTACAGCGTTTTGGAGCGCGAACTCGGCTCGCCTTCACTCTATGATGAAACCCTGCGCCTGCTTGCGCGCCGCGGGCTCCCCCTCCCGCCCGAGACGCTCGAGCGCGACTGGTCCAAACCCTATGTCCCGCATCCCGCTGTCGAGGGCGCATGGCTCGCCGTATATCGCGACACGGCAAAATGGTGGGACCTCTACGAGCTCGCCGAAGAACTGATTGACCTCGAAGACCTGTTCCGCCAATGGCGTTTCCGCCACGTCACCACCGTCGAACGCATCATCGGTTACAAACAAGGCACCGGCGGCACCCTCGGCATCCCTTATCTGAAAAAGCGCCTGGATGTTGTATTATTCCCGGAACTATGGGCGGTCCGCACATCCTTGTAAGGTCTGTCATTTCGAACGATCTCGAGCGCAGTCGAGAGAGCGCAATCTCGCCGTATCCTGTCATTATACTAATGACATTCACCCTGTTATTCTCACTCAAACACGATTTACAATGACCCTCCCCCCCTATTTACAACACGCCCGCGCCCGCGACGCCGCCGACCCCCTCGCCGCCTTTCGCGACGCATTTGTCATTGACGACCCCGACACCATCTACATGGACGGCAATTCGCTGGGTCGCCTGCCAAAACGCACCATCGCGCGCCTGAACGAGGCGGTCCAAAACGAATGGGGCAAACGTCTCGTGCGCGGCTGGGGCGAGGGGTGGATGGATGCGCCCGCGCGCATCGGCGGCAAAATCGCCGGACTCGTCGGCGCGCAGGGCGACGAGGTGCTCGTTGCCGATTCCACTTCAGTCAATTTCTACAAACTCGTCCACGCCGCGCTAGACCTGCGTCCCGCGCGCCGCCAAATCGTCACCGAGACCGTCAACTTTCCCACCGACGCCTATATCCTGCAAGGCATCGCCCAAGCCCGTAACAAAAAAATCACCTATATAGACACGTCCGACGGCATCACCATCCCGACCGACGCCATTGTGGACGCCATCGCCGCGGACGACTGCGCCCTCGTCACCCTCACCCACACCGCGTTCAAAAGCGGCGCGGTCCACGACATGCGCGCCATCACCGACGCGGCACACAACGCGGGCGCGCTCGTGCTGTGGGACCTGTCCCATTCGGTCGGTTCGATTCCGATTCACTTGAACGATTGCAATGCCGATCTCGCCGTCGGCTGCACCTACAAATATCTCAACGGCGGACCGGGCGCGCCCGCCTTTTTGTATGTGCGGCGCGATTTACAGGCACAGCTCCGCAATCCGATTCAGGGTTGGTTCGGGCAGCGCGACCAATTTGCCATGGGGTTTGACTATGCGCCCGCGCCGGGGATGACGCGTTTCAATGTCGGCACGCCGCCGATGCTTTCCATGCTCGCAGTAGAGACCGGCGTGGACCTGGTGCTCGAAGCGGGGATCGAGCGTCTGCGCGAAAAATCGGTGGCGCAAACCGAATTTCTGATTACACTGTGGGAGGAATATCTCGCCCCGTTTGGCGTGACGCTCAATTCCCCCAGCGACCCGAATCAACGCGGCTCGCACATCTCACTCGGTCATCCCGACGCGCTCCGCATTGACCGCGCCTTGATCGAGGAAATGAATGTGATTCCCGACTTTCGCTATCCCGACAACATCCGTTTTGGGGTTGCGCCGCTCTATACGCGCTTTGTGGATGTATACTATGCGATGGAGAGAATGCATCGTGTTCTGTCCGAACGCCTGCACGAAAAATATTCCATCGAACGACCGACAGTTACCTGAACTATTCCGGGTAGCTTTTATTGACTGACACAAGGAAACGCGAATTTCGCCAAACTGCGGCTTGGCACGAATCATTGTTACGCTTTGCGTAACGACGAATAAAAACCAGAATTAGTCCAAATTCGCGTAGATTCGCGTTTTCCTACGCAAGCAATCCAACACACGCGGAATAAACCATCACCATGCCTTACGATTTCGACTATCAAATCAACGACCACATCGCGACGATCACCCTCAATCGTCCCGAACAGCTCAACGCCATCACGCTCGAAATCTATGCCCAGCTCCGCGACCTGTTCGAGACGCTCCGCTATGATGACGCCGTGCGCGTGGTCGTGATCACCGGCACGGGGCGCGCTTTTTGCGCGGGCGGCGATGTCCACACAATCATCGGCGCGCTCCTCGACCGCGACATGCACGCCCATCTCGAATTTTGCCGTATGACCGGGCATCTCGTCCGCAACATGCGCCTGCTGCCCAAACCGATCATCTCTGCCGTCAACGGCATCGCCGCGGGCGCGGGCGCCGTGATCGCGCTCGCATCCGATTTCCGCATCGTCGCCGAGTCCGCCAAATTCGCCTTTCTCTTTACGCGCGTCGGCTTGACCGGCGCGGACATGGGGGCGGGTTTGCTGTTGCCGCGCATCGTCGGACAGGGACGCGCGACCGAGCTGCTCATGCTGGGCGACGATGTGGACGCTGCCGCCGCCGAACGCATCGGGCTGGCAAACCGCGTCGTCCCGCTCGATCAGGTTCTGTCCGTCGCAAACGAGCTCGCCGCCCGTCTCGCCAACGGACCCACCTATTCGCTCGGCATGACCAAGCTCATGGTCAACAACGAATGGCACATGGACCTCAATTCCGCTATCGAAGCCGAAGCCCAGGCGCAAGCGCTCATGATGATGGGCGAGGACCACCGCGCGTTCTATGAAGCGTTCAAATCGAAACGGAAACCCGTTTTTCGCGGGCGCTGATAGCTGATTGCAAATAGCGCACGGCACAAAGTTGTCCCTCATTCGTCATTCGTCATTCGTCGTTCGTCAATCAGCAATCAGCAATCCAAAATCATCAATCATCAACGAGTCTCCGGTCTCCAATCTCTCATGCAAAAAACCATCCTCAACCCCGAAACCCTCGCCCCGCCGCGCGGCTACTCGAACGCCATTCTCACTCAGGGCGGGCGCGTGCTCTTTCTCGCCGGTCAAACCGGCATGGACGCCACGGGCAAAATCGCCAACCCGTTTGACCTGATTGACCAGTTTCACAAGACCCTCGAAAACATGCAGACCGTCCTGCGTCAAGCGGGCGGCAGCATGACCGACATTGTCAAACTCACTATTTACGTCACCGACAAACGCGCATATCATGCCCAACGCAGCCGCATCGGCGAGGTCTATCGCGAATACTTTGGCAAATACTTTCCCGCCATGACCTTGATCGAGGTAAAAGGTCTTTACGACCAGAACGCCATGATCGAAATCGAAGGCATCGCCGTGATTCCGTAGTAGCAACTTTATTTCGAGTAGCTTTTATTGACTGACACAAGGAAACGCGAATTTCGCCAAACTGCGGCTTGGCACGAATCATTGTTACGCTTTGCGTAACGACGAATAAAAACCAGAATTAGCCCAAATTCGCGCAGATTCGCGTTTTCCTCCGAGTTGCCGAGACAGAATCTGTCAGCTCATTAAAGCTGGATGGAATAGTCGCCCATTCCACTTTTCCAGGAGGCAACCCATGTGCTATGACAGCAATGCGCGTCCCCCCGACCCGCCCGGCGAACGTCGCGCCGCCGCCGGGCGCAACCTCGTCTTGCGCTGTGCCGACGAAAACGTGTATAGCGCGTATCTCGCCGAGCCGACGGGCGCATTCACCGCGCAGGTCTTGATCTATCCCGACATTCGCGGTTTGCACCAATTCTATAAAGACCTCGCCCTCCGTTTCGCCGAGGTCGGCATTCGCGCCCTCGCCATTGACTATTTCGGACGCAGTGCGGGCGTGTCAGAGCGCGGCGACGACTTTGATTTTCAGCCGCATGTCGCCCAAATGGATTTCACGCCCTTTATGCTCGATGTGGATGCCGCGCTGAATTTCCTGCGCTCGGATTCCGACGCCAAAATCTTTATCGTCGGTTTCTGCATCGGCGGCACCCTCGCGCTTTCTTCCGGGACGCAGGATTTGGATGTGGCGGGACTGATTCCGTTCTATTCCGGCATCAAACGCAAATTCGGCGAGGGCACGATTCTCGAGACCGCGCACAGCGTCAAATATCCCGTGTTGGGCTTGTATGGCGGCGCAGACCAGGGCATTCCCCTCGAAGCGATCCAGACGCTGGACACCGAGCTCGACAAGGCGGGCGTCGAGCACAAACTCGTCGTCTATGAAAACGCGCCCCACAGTTTCTTTGACCGCAAACAGACCGAATTCGCGCAAGCGTCCGCCAACGCCTGGGAGCGCGTGCTGAACTTTATTCACACGCACAGCGCGCCCGCGTAGGGGCGGGGTTTCCCCGCCCTCGCTACCGCAGCCAACGATGAATTTCTCTCTCACCGACTCCCAACTCGCCATCCAACATCGCGCCCGCGATTTCGCCCAAACGCGCGTCGCGCCCATCGCCCGCGAAATGGACGAACGCGGCTCCATGCCCCTCGACCTCGTCCGCGAAATGGGCGCGCTGGGCTTGCTCGGCGGACCCCTCCCCAAGGAATACGGCGGCGAAGCGTGGGACGCCGTCTCACTTGCCCTGTGTTATGAAGAACTGGGACGCGTAGACTCGTCCGTGCGCGGGTTCATGACCGTTCACACCTCGCTCGTCTCTCAATGTATTCTCGCGTGGGGCACGGACGAACAAAAAAAATCCATCCTTCCCAAACTCGCGCGCGGCGAATGGATCGGCTGTTATTGTCTCACCGAGCCGAACGCGGGTTCCGACGCCGCGAGCATGGAAACCACCGCCGTTCAAGACGGCGACTCTTTTGTGTTGAACGGCGAAAAAATCTGGATCACCAACGGCGGGGTTGCCGACATTGCGATTGTGTTTGCCTCCGCCGACCGCTCGCTCAAACACAAGGGCATCTGCGCGTTTCTCGTCGAAACAAATACACCGGGTTTCAACCGCGAAAAAATGCCCGGTCACGAACTCGGACACCGCGCATCCGATCACGCCAGCATTCAGTTTGAAAACATGCGCGTCCCGCAATCCGCGCTGCTCGGCAAGGCGGGCGAAGGGTTCAAGGTCGCCATGTCCGCGCTCGACCACGGACGCCTCGGCGTGAGCGCGGGCGCGTTGGGCGTGGCGCAGGCATGTCTCGACGCAAGCGTCGCCTTTGCGCGAGCGCGCCGCCAGTTCGGTCAACGCATCGGCGATTTTGAAATGATTCAAGCGGTCATCGCCAACATGGCAGCGGATGTGGACGCCGCGCGCATGTTGGTCTATCGCGCCGCCTGGCTCAAGGACACGGGCGCGCGCGTCACCCGCGAGACCTCCATCGCCAAATTGTTCGCCACCGAAGCCGCCGTCCGCGCCGCTTCCGAAGCCGTGCTCTTGCACGGCGGACGCGGCTATTCCAACGAATATCCCGTCGAACGCTATTATCGCGACATCAAGGGTCTGCAAATTTACGAAGGCACATCCCACATCCAGCGCATCGTCATTGCACGCGATGTGATTGGCAAGGAAAATTAATCAATGGATTTCACCCTCACCCAGGAACACCTGCAAGCGCAAGCGATGGTCCGCGACTTTGCCAAAAAGGAAATCGCCCCCATCATCAAACAAGCCGACCGCGACCAGCAAATGGACCCCGCGATTCTCCCGCGCATGGGCGAGCTCGGCATCCTCGGCATCTGCATCCCACAAAAATACGGCGGACAGGGTTTTGATTACATCACCCTCGGTCTCGTCTGCGAAGAACTCGAAGCGATAGACACTTCGCTCCGCGTCGTCATGTCCGTCCACATGGGGCTTAACTCGCTTGCCCTCCTCCAATGGGGCACCGAGGAACAAAAACAAAAATTTCTCCTCCCCCAGGCGCAGGGCAAAAAATACGCCATGTTCGGTCTCACCGAGCCGGGCGTCGGCAGCGACGTGGCAAACATGGCGTCCACCGCCAAACGCGACGGCGATTCCTATGTCGTCAACGGCGAAAAAATGTGGATTTCGCTCGCCACAAAAGCCCATCACATCCTCTGGGTCGCCCGCACCAACCCCGAGCGTCCCGACCCGCACGACCAGCTTTCGGCGTTCGTCATCGAGACCGACCGCGACGGCGTCACGCGCGGCGACATTCACGGCAAACTGGGCGTGCGCGCCGGTTCGACCGGCTGGGTCAATTGCAGTGACGTGCGCGTCCCCGTCGCCAACCGTTTGGGCGAGGAAGGCGAGGGGTTCAAAATCGCCATGTCGTGTCTCGACAACGGACGCTACACCGTCGGCTCGGGCGCGGTCGGACTGATTCGCGCCGCGCTGGAAGCGAGCGTCAGTTATGCCAACACGCGCAAGACCTTTGGGCGCGAGATCGGCAAGCATCAGCTCGTCCAACAAAAAATCGCGCGGATGGTGCGCGATTATGAATACGGCAAGTTAATGTATTTAAAAGTGGGCTGGATGAAGAATCAGGGCATCCGCAACACAAAGGAAACGTCGCTCTTGAAATGGTTTGCGACCGACCAGTCCTTTGAAGCCGCGAACGAAGCGATCCAGATTCATGGCGCATACGGTTTTAGCGACGAATACGATGTGGAACGCTACCTCCGCAATTCGCGCGGCGCGATCATTTACGAAGGCACGAGCGAGATTCACCAGTTGATGCAGGCGGGCTATGCTCTTGGCTACCGCGCCGACGGTGCGCTCCGCTGCGAACTGCCCAAATACGACCCGGCGGTGTGGCAATCGTAAATCCCAGGGGAGTGGTGTG
>JADZCJ010000142.1 GCA_020851635.1 Anaerolineae bacterium | reverse complement strand
CTCACCGCCGCCGATTACATCGCCAAATGGGATGGGACGAACTGGTCCGCCCTCGGTGACGACGGCTCGAGCGGTGGCTCGCTCACCGCTGGGGTCAATGCTCTTGCGGTCAGTGGCACGGACTTGTATGTCGGCGGATGGTTTAGCAATGTAAAAAACGGCATCACCTCGCTCACCGCCGCCGATTACGTCGCCAAGTGGGATGGGACGAACTGGTCCGCCCTCGGTGACGACGGCTCGAGCGGTGGCTCGCTCAACGGTGCGCTCAGTGCCCTTGCGGTAAGCGGCACGGACTTGTATGTCGGCGGATGGTTTACCAATGTGAACAACGGCGGCAGCCTGCTCACCGCCGCCGATTTCGTCGCCAAGTGGGATGGGATAAACTGGTCCGCCCTCGGTAACGACGGGGGGGGCACACCTAACGGCTCGCTCAGCAGTGGGGTCTTGGCCCTTGCGGTCAGCGGCAACAACTTGTATGTCGGCGGAGAGTTTACCGATGTGAACAATAATGGGACAATTCTGCCGGAAGGCGACTATGTCGCCAAGGTCCAGGCGGCACAGCCCACCGCCGTCACGCTGGCGAATTTTTCCGCTCGGTTCAACGCCAAGAAACAGGTTGTGCGCGTGAAATGGGTGACGGGGACAGAGATACAGGTAGTCGGGTTCAACGTGTGGCGCCAGGTCAAAAGCGCGGAAAATCCGGTTCCGCGCGCGTGGAAGCAAATCAACAAGCAGCTGCTCGCGGCGAAAAATGCGGGCGGCATCGCCGGCGCGAGCTATTCCCACTCCTACAAAAAAGTCCAGCCGGGCAAACGGTATTCGTACAGGGTGGAAATCGTCAAAACGGACGGAACGAGCGAATGGAGCGACGTGATCAAGGTCAAAATACCATGACGATGTAACATTCCCCTTTATTCATGCGGTGCCAAGCTTGAGCATGCACATGACTCGCCTCGCCATCTCTCGCTTCTCACCCCTGCCGTAGCGGAATTGCCAAAGTTTGAAAACTGCCGGCAAAAGATTTGCGTTCGATTACGAGTGCCGCATAACTGTCATATTTTGGCTTGCCCTTGCCGTGCCGGTTTCAACCTCAGGGCGCAAACTCTGTACAATTTACGAAAAATTGCCAATTCGTCCCGCGGGGGTACGGCATACCGGGAGCGATGCACTGTCGCGGTACGCTGCCCCTCCATGCACAAATCAAGCGCCCCATTCGGGCATCAGCCCAAGCTGCCGCATAATGCCTATCTCATCGCCGACCGCCCAGCGTTCGACAGCCATCCCATCTTGAAAGCGCACGATGTCAACAATGTCTATCGCAATCTCTTTGCCGGTGGGCGGAATGTCACCCATTTGTCCCGGATGCGTGCCGCGCAGCGTCGCATGGATTGCCGCTTTGTCTCCGTCGGCAAGGATCGCTTTGGCAATGAGCTAACCACCATACGGGGTTGCTTTTGCTCGCTTCTACACGTCTCTTGACCGTCATTTCACCTAACCGATGTGAGAATATTTCACATAACCTTTGTTAGAATGAGCGATACACTTTAATGGCGGAGGTTCGCTCATGTCTCGCAGCTTAAAAGTTCGCAAACCGACATCCCGTGAAATGCGCTGGCTCGAAGTGGCGTTGGAAGGTGAAATCCCGACCCAAGTGCAGCGCCGTACTCATGCGCTTTTGTATCATGGTCTTGGTTTAGCAGGCGTGGCGATTGCCGCCGCCCTGCAGGTGCATCGCAACACCATCTATGCCGATTTGAAAGCCTTCGCGCACCAAGGTCTCGCCAGTGTGCGGCTCCTCCCGAAAGGTGGCGCACCGGCACGGATTACCGCCGCACAATTGAATGCGATTGGGCAGTGGGCGAAGTCTTCCCCGCACGCCTGCGGGCTGCTCGACGCGCGCTGGACGTTGGAAAGTTTTCGCGAGTTTCTCGTCAAGCGGCAACACCTGCTCAAACGCATTAGTCTCGAGCACTTGCGGCGGCTGCTCAAAAAAAGAATATCCGCTTTCGGCGCGTCGAACGCAAACTCATCAGCCAGGATCCGCAACGCCCTGCGATTTTAACCCGTATTCGTTGGGTGTTTCAGCACTTGCCGCCCAACGGTGTCCTGATCTTTTTGAACGTACAGGACAACAGCGACGATCCGGATGAGCAGATGCTGCGGAAGCGCATTAGTCATCGCCTGAATCGGCGCAACCGCCGCGACAACCGGTTTATCAAGATTCCCTATCTGTGGGATTCTCACATCGGTTAGGTGAAATGACGCTTGAGGGCATTGTTGTCGAACGCCCAACGCCGACGCCCGCAGCACCGCAAGGGCTGTGCATGGACAAAGGGGATTAGCAGAAAGTCTGTGTTATGGTTTTCTTTGTCCTAATCAGCCGAGAAAGCGGCTCTAAATTCGGTGTAACGGAACCCACCCCATCGCACGTGCGCCTTACCACGCACATCGGATTTGGCGGGCGCGTTGCGTGTGATGTTGTTTCGCACAGCAAGGCGAGCCCGAATCCGAAAAGAGACCGTTACGCCGCAAACAGGTTCCGCGCGGCTACCTGACCGCGCCGCTCAGATACGCGAGCAGTTCGGCATGCACCGGACGATTGGCGGCAATTGTTTCCTGACTGCCGAGAACGTCCTCATTCCCCGCATAATTCGTGACAACGCCACCCGCCTCGCGGACGAGCAAGGTTCCGGCGGCAATATCATACGCTTTCAAGCCGCGCTCCCAGTGCCCGTCATAGCGTCCGCACGCGACATAGGCGAGGTCGAGCGCCGCCGAGCCGGTCGAGCGCACGGTCATCGCCCGTTTGATAAAATATCGTGTCGCGGTCAGGTTGTCATCCTCGTTGGTCCATGCATCATACGGGTAACCTGTGCTCAGCACCGCCTGGGGCAGACGTCTTGTGCTTGTCTGAATGGGGGCGCCATTCAACGTCGCGCCATGACCCCGGCGCGCGCTATAGAGCTCTTGACAAAGCGGGTCGTAAATGACGCCGACCTCGAGCACGCCCCGTTGCTCCAGCGCGATCGAGACGCAAAATCGTGGAATGCCTCGCGCATAATTGAGTGTACCATCCAGCGGATCAATAATCCAACAGGAATCGTGTGCGGTCCGGCTCACCGTCTCTTCTTCTGTCAGAAAGGTATAGTCGGGCGTGCTCTCGCGCAGGCAATCAACGATACAAATCTCGGACGCCCGGTCAACCTGAGTGACAATGTCAATTGCGCCTTTGAACTCGACCGTATGCGCTTGACGAAAATCGGCGCGCAGGATTTCTCCCGCGCGCCGCGCCGCTTGTTCAGCCAGTTGATTCAAGTCCAAAGGACCCTCCTAAACCAATATCACCTCAATCCCTGCCGCGCGAATTTCTTGAACGAGTTCCGGGGGCGCATTGGTATCCGTGACCAGAGTATGAATGCCGGTGAGGGGCACAATGGGCGTAAAACCGACGCGGCCGAGTTTGCTCGAATCAGCCACTACAATCACCTGGCGCGCTACCTCCGTCATCACCCGACCCACTTCAGCAATCAACATATGAGGCGTAGTCAACCCATGAGAAACGCCGAGTCCGTCACAGCCAATAAACGCCTTGTCCACTTGTATCCGCCGCAGATTGGCGATCGTTTGCGGACCTACGGTCGCCTGAAACTCGGTCAAGACAATGCCACCCAGGAGAATCAAGTGGAGACTGCTCCAGTATTCCAATTCTCGAACGACCGCCAACGAGCTGGTGACGACGGTGGTCAGACTCGAGCCGTTGACGACTTTGGGCAAATGCGAAGCGACCTGCAGGACGGTTGTCCCCGAATCCAACAGGATGCTTTCCCCTGACCGCACAAGCGCAGCGGCGCCCGCGCCAATCCGTTCCTTTTCTGCCGGACGTTCGCGTGTTTTGGCGTTGAACGAATTGGGCGTCAGCGCCCGCCCACTGGCAACCGCACCCCCATGGATGCGCTGTAACCGTCCGGCAGATTCCAGAATTTGCAGGTCGCGGCGAATCGAAGTGTCAGTCACCCGGAACGTGTCTAAAAGTTCCGTGAGCCGGACACTACCTCGTTCTTGCACTTGCTCTGCGATTTTGGCGCGACGCTCGTGGGCTGTAAGGCGCATTGACTTGCTCCCATCCAAAACCAAAAATGTTACGTTTTGTATTATATCATACAAAATAGGTTCGTCAATCAGAACATAAACACAATAAAATCAGTTGACATACAGAACATTTTCCTTTATACTTAGCTACCTCTACGCTCTTCGAGAACAAGATGGGCTTGTTTGCGCTCAAATCCCGGCAAAGATTCGCCCCCTGGTTGGGGCTTGTTCCGTTTCTTGCGTTCTGTCTCGCGTTCGAGATTATCCCTATCATCGTGCTCGTGCGCGGCAGCATCAGCGATTCGGACGGCGTTCTGACGTTTGCCAATTACCAGCGAGTCAGCGCACCGCTCTATGTGCGTTCGCTCTGGAACAGCATCCAGCTGTCCGCGATCACTGCATCCCTGGGCACTCTGCTGGGTTTGTTTATCGGCTATGCGATTTTTAATTGGCCCTCGGAGCGCTTTCGCGAATCCTTGATTGCGCTTTCCGATGTCACTACCAATTTCGCCGGCGCCCCGCTCGCTTTTGCGTTTATTGTGATCCTCGGCTCCAATGGCGTCATCACTCTGCTGTTCGAGCGGCAGCTGGGACTCGAACTGTATCCGGCTTTTAGCATCTATTCCTATTCGGGGCTTGTTCTCGCGTATGTCTATTTTCAGCTCCCGCTCATGGTCCTGCTCATCATCCCGGCGTTCGCGGGCTTGAGGCGCGAATGGCGCGAATCCGCTCTAAACCTTGGCGCGAGCACCCGCCAATATTGGCGACGCATCGGAATGCCATTGCTGCTGCCCTCCCTCCTGTCCGGATTTATCTTGCTATTCGCCAATGCCTTTGGCGCGTATGCTACGGCTTATACGCTTGCCGGGTCCAGACTCTCGCTTGTGACCCTGCAGATCGGCTTTAGCGTTACCGGCGAGGTGCGACATGAACCCGGTGTCGGTGACGCCCTGGCGGTGGTATCCTTAATCACGATGGGCATGTGCGTGCTGGCTTATCAATTACTAAATCTTCGGATGCGGAGTGAGATGCGATGAACCAGACCGCGCGCCGCCCGAGTCCGTCGGGCGCAGCCATGATTGGGCTGTTCCTGGCATACATGCTGATTCCCATCGCCGCGACGTATCTTTTTTCGGTCGCCACCAAATGGGATGCGACCATTCTGCCCGAAGGGTTCACTACCGAATGGTATGTGACGGCATTCAACCATGCATACTTTGCAAGCTCACTGACAAATTCATTCATCGTATCCTTGAGCGCTGTCTTGATTGGGCTGCTCCTCGTCGTGCCGACGACATACTGGGTGCATGCCCGACTGACCGGGGCAAAACCGCTGCTCGAGTTACTGATGATTTTGCCGTTTGGCATTCCAACCGTCGTGCTCGCGCTGGCGTTGATTCGGGTGTACTCGTTCCCCCCCTTGGGTCGTTCGCCTTTTTTGCTGATTGGGGCAATGATTGTCTTTTCGATGCCATTCATGTATCGCCCTGTTTCCAACAGCTTGGCTGCCATCAATGTCCGAATCCTAACCGAAGCGGCGTATAACCTGGGAGCCAGCACATTTCAGGTGCTTGGGCGGGTGATTGCTCCGAATATCATGCCCGGAATTCTCAGCGGCAGCTTGCTCGTCTTTGCCACCGTGTTTGCGGAATTTACACTGGCGAATCTCATCACCGGCGCCGGATTCAAGACCTTTCCCGTGCTGCTCGTCGAATTTACGCGACGCGATGGTCGCGTTGCCGCCGCGCTAGCGGTCATTTCGTTTACCATCGCCTGGATTGCCTCATTGGCGATCCTGGGCATTGCGCGGCGCGGCAAAACGACCCACGAGACGGTGCGCGCACGCTAAACGATGGCTATGGCATATCTCGAATTACAAACACTCGACAAGATGTTCGGGACTCTTCCCGCCGTTCGAAATTTGAGTCTGGCGATAGAAAAGGGCGAGTTTGTTTCTTTGCTCGGTCCTTCCGGATGTGGCAAGACCACGACCCTGAGAATGATTGCGGGCTTTGAGTCGCCCGATTCGGGACAAATCATCCTGGATGGGCAAGACATTACGCAGCTGGCGCCCAACAAACGCGGGACAGGGATGGTCTTTCAGGCATATGCGCTCTTTCCCAATATGTCAGTGTATGACAACGTTGCTTTCGGGTTGGATGTGACGGGACGCCCAAAGGCGGAAATTGACGCGCGGGTCCGGGAAATGCTGGCGCTGGTGAGATTGGAGCAAACCGACAAGCGCAGACCGCACGAACTCTCCGGGGGACAGCAGCAGCGGATTGCCCTCGCGCGCGCGCTGGCAATCCGACCGCGTGTGCTGCTGCTCGATGAGCCGTTGTCGGCGCTCGATGCCGTCGTCCGCGTTGCGCTGCGCAGTGAAATCCGCCGCATTCAATCCGAATTGAATATCACGACGGTCTATGTGACGCATGACCAGGAGGAAGCGCTATCCATTTCGGACCGGGTGGTGGTCATGCGTGAGGGCGTGATTGAACAGATGGGCACGCCTGAAGAAATCTATCGCACGCCACAGACGCGCTTTGTAGCTGCCTTTATTGGCACGGCGAATCAACTGGAAGCGACGGTTGACGGCGCCGGCACGGCACGCTTTCATCAGACAATCCTCCGCCTGCCGTCCGCGCCGCCCGTCGGGTCCAAGATCGCGCTCCTCGTGCGTCCGGAGAGTCTTGCCGTGCATACGACGATGCCTGCCGACAATGGACGCAACCTGCTGGAAGGCGTTGTCCAAACCATGACCTTTCTCGGCGCGATTACTCGAATCGAAGTGCTGGTCCAGGGTGAGCGTGTGCTTGCCGATGTATCGGCAGAGGAACGCGTCCATTTGGCGCACAAGCAGCAGGTCTGGCTTTCGTTTGCGCCGGATGCGTGCCAGGTCATGCAAGTCCAAAGTTAGTATGGAGGTCTTGTGAGCGGTGAGAATATTCGATTACAGCGATTGTTTTCTTCCGGAAATGTCGTCGTGGTGGCGGTGGACCATGGCATGTACAACGGCGCGCTCCCCGGCTTGATCAACTTGCCGGAGGTGGTCGCCCAACTGGGCGATGCCGATGCTATTTTATTTAGCCCGGGGATGATTTCACACTGCGCGCCGTTGCTCGCCACGCGCGGGGGTCCGTCATTTATGGTCCGCTTGAATTGGGGGACTCAGTATTCAACACAGTGGGACTATCACACGGCGCAAAGCGTTCGACTGATTTCGAGCGGCGAAGCGCTCGCCCTGGGCGCCGACATCGCACTCGTTGGCTTTTCACTCAGGACGGGCAGTGAAGAGCTGGACGCCCGAAATTTGCAGGTGCTGGGGGACTATGTCCAGGAAAAACGCGCCGTCGGCATCCCCCTGGTGGGCGAGTTCTATCCGGCGGATAGTGAGGACCAGCCGCCCGAAGCGCTTTACGACTTGGTTTCCATCGGCTGCCGCGTTGCTGCGGAAATGGGGGTTGACCTGATCAAGACGTTTTACACGGGACCCGATTTTGAAAAGATCGTGGCGGCAACGCCCGTGCCCATTTTGGGATTGGGCGCTAAAAAGACCCGGCGTGAAATAGATGCGCTGCGGCTTGCGGCGAGCGAGATACGCGGCGGCGCACGCGGCGTCGTGTTTGGGCGCAATGTCGTCCAGGCGCGTGACCCGAAACGTTTTCTGGGAGCGCTGCAAGAAGTCGTCAAAGCAGGACGCGATCCCGAAGAGGTCGCGCGCCAATTTGCTATCGAATAATGTTGTTTCTGGGAATTGACGCGGGAACGACTGCACTCAAGGCGGGGCTCTTTGATGAGCAAGGCAGGGCATTGGCGATTGCCGGTGAGGAATACCAGCTTATCACGCCCACCACCGCCCGGGCAGAACTCGATCCGGAAACGTATTGGCAGGCGTGCATAAACACTGTGCGCCGGGTGCTCGCAGCATCGCAAACTCCACCCGAAGCCGTCGTCGCCCTTGGCGTCTCTTCACAGGGCGAGACGCTTATTGCGGTGGACCGTCGCGGGCATGCCTTGCGTCGCGCCATCGTGTGGCTCGACAATCGCGCGTCGACTGAAGCGGAACGGTTGGCGGCGCAGTTTGACCCGGCAGCTGTATACGAAACTACGGGCGTTCCCGAAATCATTGCAACGTGGACCGCATGCAAACTGCTCTGGCTGGAACAGCATGAACCCGCGCTGTATCAAGCCGCGCACAAATTCTTGTTGGTCCAGGACTATTTGCTGTATCGCCTTACCGGACGCTTTGCGACGGATGAGTCGCTGGTATGCACAACAATGTTGTGGAATCTCCGACAGCGCGGCTGGTGGGACGAGATGCTGGCATTTCTCAAACTCTCCGAGTCGCGCCTCCCCGAGCCGCTCGCGCCGGGCGCACAGGTCGGGACCTTGACGCTCCAAGCCGCCGAGAGTTTGGGCTTGTCCACCACGACGCGCGTGGTCGCTTGTGGGATGGATCAGGCAAGCGGCGCGGTGGGCGCGGGCAACATTCACCCGGGCATGATTTCAGAGAGCACCGGCGGCGCGCTCGCGATTCAGGCGACCGTGACCTCGCCCGATGTTGACCCTTCCCGCCGCCTCCCGTTATATGTTCACACGCTCGCGGAACATTTTCTGGTTGTGCCCGTTTGCCCGACCGGGGGCATGGCATTGAAATGGTTTCGCGATACGTTCGGCTCGGGGCAGACAGGCGCGCCGAATGAGGGGGACGCCGGTTATGAGCGTCTCGCCCGCGACGCCGCACAGATACCACCGGGTTGCGAGGGCTTGACCATGCTGCCGCACTTGATGGGGGCGTATAGCCCGGAATACAACGCACAGGCGCGCGGCGTCTTTTATGGGTTCACCCTGCGCCATTCGCGCGCCCACTTTGCCCGCGCCGTGTTCGAAGCGGTGGCATTCATGCTGAAACGGAACCTTGATGAGATGGCGGCGCTGGGGATTCCGGCGCACAGCATCCGTTCGATGGGCGGCGGCGCAAAAAGCAGGATGTGGCTGCAAATCAAGGCGGATGTCACAAATCTGGTGATCGAAACGCTCGAACAGCAAGAGACCGCAATTTTGGGCAACGCGATCATCGCCGCCGTGGCGGTGGGCGCATACCAAACCTTCGATCAGGCATGTGCCGCCATGGTCCGCATGAGCGGACAAATTGAACCTCAGCCCGCGCTGCATGACGCGTACGCGGAAGCATACGTCCGCTACTGCGCGGTTTATGACGCTTTGGATGGGTTGTTTCGACGAGACCTATGATCTTTATAAATGGGCATCAAGTGGTTTTGGATGAGGGCGAACGGCTAGAGCCATGGACAACCTATGACCGGGTCGTGTGGCTTGCCATGGATTTTATAAAGCGCTGTCCGGTGGAACCGCGCAACCAGCTGCCGTGGTATTTACAGTATTCCTGTTTCTGGACCGACCCGCTGCGCCCGACCCTCTGGCCCGACAATCCGGCGGGAAAATTTGCGTGGGCGGTTACGACGCTTCTCGCGTATTACCCGTATTCGGGCGACAGCGCGCTGATTGAGATTGTGCGGACAATGTTGGACCGTCTGATCGAGCAGCACACACCCACACACTATGCCTGGGCTGGGGTCCCTTATGCTTCCGCCCATCCCGGCACCGGGGTCTATTTTGGCGCCCGCGCCGATGGCGAGTATGCGACAGAATCGGACAAGGTCGCCCAGGCAGCCCGCGCCTATATTGATTTTTACGAAATGACAGGTGAAACGCGGTATCTGGAAGCGGGACGGCATTGCGCCGATGTGTTGGCGAACAAAATGCGCGCGGGAGACGCGGCGCATTCGCCCTGGCCCTTTCGGGTGGACGTGCGCGACGATACCGTCGTTGAAGAATATACCGGTGATGTGATCCAGATGGTGCGGCTGTTTGGCGAGTTGATTCGTCTGGGCGATACTCGATACCGCGCGCCATATGATGCCGCCTGGCAGTGGCTCTGTGATTTTCCTTTGCAAAACAATATTTGGAAAGGTTACTTTGAAGATATTCGCCTCGACCCCGCAAATGCGAACCGCGATCAGCTCGCGCCGCTCGAAACGGCGCGTTACCTGTTGGACCACCCGGAACTTGGTCCCGGCTGGCGTGAATCGGTGCCGCGTCTGATCGAGTGGGTGCAGAGTGAACTGGGCGCGTCGCCGTTCTTTACGGCAGTGCCCATTCACGAACAAAAATTTTGCTATCACGTGATGGGCAGCCATACCGCGCGTTATGCGTCGCTCTGTGCGCGATGGGCTGCCGTCTCCGGCAACCCCGCATACGCAGAACGAGCCAGACGCTCGCTAAATTGGGCAACTTATATGGCGAATGAGGATGGCACCGTGCATGTCGGAATAGACCTTCCCGATTACTACAATCAGTGCTGGTTCACCGATGGTTATTTCGATTATGTGCCGCACTTTATCGCAAGCATGGCAGCCCTGCCCGAATTGGCGCCGAACGACAGCGACCATTTATTGACGTCCTCTTCAGTCGTGCAGGACATCCGGTACAAACCATACCACATCCGTTATCGGGTATTTGATGAAACAGGGTCTCAGCTCTTGAAACTGACCTTTGAACCACGCCAGGTGCTCTGTGGGGACAAGCCGCTGCCGCGCGTGCAAGGACCGATAAATGGACCCGCGTGGAGTTTTGACCGCGGCCCGCGCGTGCTGCGAATCTGTCACACCGGGCGCGAGGTGGAAATACGCGGGTGATGACAAAAGGAAACAAAATGAGTATCAAACCTCAAATCGGGCTTGTAGTTACCGCACTGCTCGAAGACGCCTACAACAAAACTGCCCATATGCGACCCGAGGCACAGCGCTTTGTTGACCGCATTGCGCGCCTGCTCGAACCATTTGCCGAGGTCGTGGCAGCGCCGCTGGTTGAAGACGAAGCCCAAGCCGCCGCCGCCGCCCGGCAGTTTAATGCCGCGGGGGTTGATCTGATTGTTGTCGCACAACCCGCCTATACCAAAGGCATTGTGCCGCTGCGCGCGCTGCTGGATACGACGGCGCCCATCGTCGTGTGGAATACCCAACAAATCCGTTCTTTGCCCGAAAATGCGGATTTCGATTTAATCATGGTCAATTCGGGATTTGCGGGCATTCCCGAACTGACCAGCGCGTTGACACGGATAGGCCGCCGTTTTTGGACCGTTACGAGCTGGATCGAGGACCCGGCGGGCGTTCAGAAAATTGCCGAATGGATTGCCGCCGCCGGCGTGGTGCGGCGAGTGAGGACCGCCCGCATCGGAACGATTGGCGCGCCGTTCGAGGGCGCCACCGATTTGATGGTTGACCAATTGGCTCTGCGTCAGGAACTCGGGCCGGTCTGCTGGCCCATTGAGCCAGAGACAGTTGCGGCGACAATGAAAGACATTGCCGCGAGCGACGTGGAGGCGCTCAGCCATGCCGAACGCGCACGCTATCGGGTAGAAATGGATGACCCCTCCTTTGCGCAGTCTTGTCGCCTGGCGCTCGCTCTGGAACGTGTGGCGCGAGAACAAAACTTTGATGCGCTCGCCTCGTTTGATTACATCTGGCTGAACATGCCGGCGGTCGGAATTATTGCCTCGTACGGGACCGGGCGTTTGTGCGAAATCGGCATCCCCACCACCACCGAAGGCGACGCCGTCCAGATCACCGCCATGTTGGCGCTTGCGCAGTTGACCGGACAGGCGACGTTTATCGAACCATACGTCCTGGATTTTGATCGCAACGCCGTCATTCTGTCTCACGATGGACATGGCAACCCCGCGATGGCGGCAGCTCCTTCTGCTGTCACCATCAAACCGAGCATCTATTACGAGGGGCTGAATGGGCGCGGCGCGGGATTTGAATTTGCCTACAAACCCGGCGCGGTGACCGTGCTGTCGCTCGTCAAGGTGGGCGGCACGTGGCGGATGGTCATCACCGAAGGCGAATCGCTGGCGATCCAGGCGCGCCCGGTCGCCGCGCCGCAAATGTTGTTCAAACCTGTCCAGGGAGAAATAACGGAATGGTGCGATGCGTGGCTGAGGGCGGGCGGACCCCATCACATGGCGTTGGCATACGGTCATCAAGCGCGGGCGCTTGATAAAGTGGCGCAATTGCTGGGCGCTGAACCGGTAGTAGTATAGAGATACCGCAATGGAACTTGTCATTCTCGGCGCGGGGACTGCTTTGCCGGTTCCCGGCAAAAGTGCCGCCGGGCATCTGCTGCGAGTGGGCGAGACACCGCTCCTCTTTGACATCGGACCCGGGACGATAGCGCGTCTCTCCGCCGCAGGGGTTAGTTATCGTGATTTGGAATATGTTTTCCTTTCGCATCATCATTCCGATCATACGCTGGACCTTGTGACATTCCTACAGGCGAATGATTCGACGCCGGGGTGGACTCGACAGCGCCCCCTGCACATCATCGGGTGCCCGGGCACGCGACAGTTTTATCAAAAATTGATGGAGGTCTATCCCGGCATCGCGCCTCAAACGTATCAACTCGACCTGCGCGAAATCGAGACGCAGCGGACCATTTTGCCCTTTGGCGCTCTCCAAGCCGCATTTACGCGCCATACCGAGAACAGTATGGCATATCGTCTCGAAGCGGAGGACAAGACGTTTGTCTATTCAGGCGATGCCGTTGAAACTGCCGAGCTCGTCGCGCTGGCGCGGGGCGCCGATCTCTTTGTCTGCGAATGCAGCTTTCCGAAAGGATGGGCAAGCGCAGAACATTTGAATGCGGCGCAGGTCGGACGGCTAGCCCGTGCCGCGGGCGTTAGACAAGTGGTTTTGACTCATCAGTACCCGCCTGCCCTCGCGGTTGACCTTGCCGCCCAAGTCCGCGACGAGTATGACGGTCCCGTTACCGTGGCGTCGGACGGGATGCGCCTGGTGTTTTGAACTGTCAATGACGACAGCAAGTATCAACATGAAAAGCAAACGTAAACGCAAAGGTTGGGTCCTTTGGGCGGGGCTGCTGCCCTTTCTGCTTTTCGTCCTGGCATTTGAACTCCTTCCGCTTTTCACGTTGCTGCCTTCTGTTTTTATCGCCGATGGTCGCTTGACGGGAGCCAACTTTCAGCGCGCGCTTACACCATTCATCCTCGAATCATTTCGCAACAGCTTGCAATTGGCGGCAGTCGTCGCCGGTCTGGGTGTAGTTTTGGGAACTATTGTGGCTTATGCCATGGTAACCACACGCAACCAGAGTTTGCGTAACGCGCTGACCGCGCTCGCCGATGTCACGACCAATTTTGGCGGGGCGCCGCTCGCATTCGCATTCATTATCACGCTCGGCTCGACCGGTATCGTGACGCTGCTCTTGAAAGCAGTTGGCATTCACCTGTATCCCACCTTTCGGGTCTATTCGATTGTCGGGCTTGCGGTGGCGTATCTGTATTTTGAACTGCCGCTGATGATTCTGGTGATCATTCCGGCATTGCTTGGTCTCAGGCGCGAATGGCGCGAAGCAGCGGTCAATCTCGGCGCGTCCAATCTGAAATACTGGACGCGCGTGGGGCTGCCCATTCTTGCGCCCTCCCTGCTCAGCGGTTTCCTGCTCCTTTTTGCCAACGCGTTCGGCGCCTATGCGACGGCATGGACGCTGACCGGACCAGACGTGAATCTCGTCACCGTACAAATTGCGGCGCTGGTGCGCGGCGAAGTGCAACTTGACCCCTCGCTGGCAGATACTCTCGCCATCATCTCACTGCTGGTGATGGCTCTCTGCGTGGCGGGATATCAATTGTTGAATGTGCGGACCCAAAGGAGCCGCACATGATTCGCCGTGATGGATGGCGTCCGGCAGTGCTTGGACTTTTTTTAATGTTCATGCTCGTGCCACTTGCTGCGACGGTCCTGTTTTCGATTTCCACACGCTGGGATCGGACGATTTTCCCCGAAGGTTTGACGCTCCAGTGGTGGTTCAAGGTGACCGAACGCTCTGCTTTTGTGGACACGCTGACCAATTCACTCATCCTTTCGTTCGTTACGGTGCTGCTGGCGCTGCTCCTGGTTGCGCCGACGGCGTACTGGTCCTACTTGCGGGTTCCGCGGAGCAGACCGCTCATGGACATTTTGACGTTCATTCCCTTTGGCATTCCGGGAGTGGTCCTCGCCCTGGCGTTGATTCGTTTTTATTCGAATGTGCCGCTGCCGCTGATCAACACACCCGCTCTGCTGGTCGCCGCCTGCATGGTGATCTCGATGCCATTCATGTATCGTCCGGTAGCTAATGCGCTCGAAGCGGTGGATATTCGACTGCTGACCGAAGCGGCGCAGAGTCTTGGGGCGGGTTGGAGCAAAACTTTTGTGCGCGTCGTACTGCCCAATATTCTGCCCGGCATATTGAGCGGCTGTTTATTGGTGTTTTCGGCGGTGTTTGCTGAATTTACGCTCGTCAATTTGCTCGTGGGGACGCGTTTCAAGACCTTTCCGATCTATTTGGTGGAATTTACGCGCTTTGATGGCAGACAAGCCAGCGCGCTGGCAGTGATCAGTTTTGCAGTTGCCTGGTTGATTTCACTCTTGATTATTTGGGTCGTCGGACGCGGGTCACGTCCGACGGAAGCGCTTGGCGCACGTTAATTGCAAGCCGGACATGCAAGTCAGTCACATTTACAGACCATGAACGTGCTCGATCAGCAGAAAGGGGGTGCGCACGAATATCAGCTTTAACTGTCAACGACGGCCGATTCAAATTCGAAAAGGAGACTCAACGTGAAACGAAATATTTTTGTTCTAACCGTGCTGGCATTGCTCTCGCTCGCGGTCGCAGCGTGTGCTGCTTCGCCAAGCGTGCCCGCAGCTGCCCCCCCCTCAACCGCCGCATCCCAGACGACTGCCGGGACTACGGACATCGGCACAAACATGGAGCAACTGGCAGCTCTGGCGAAACAGGAAGGTCAGGTCATCAGCTATGGCATGTCGGATGACTGGGTCAATCTCGGCAAAATCTTTGCCAACATCGAAAAACAATACGGGATCAAACATACCGACACCGATATGACGAGCGCGGAACAGATCACTCATCTGCTGGCGGAAAAGAACGCGCCCGTCATGGATATCGCCGACATTGGCTTTGATTTTGTCGGCACGCTGATTGACAACGATCTCGCGGCAAGCTACAAGAATTCCCAATGGGACACGCTTCCGGAGAATTTTCGAGATCCGGAGGGTCGTTGGGCGGTCGCGTACTGGGGCGCGATCAGTTTTCTCGTAAACACCGATCTCGTCAAGAACGTCCCCCAAACGTGGGATGATCTGCTCAAACCGGAATACAAGGACATGGTCTGCAGCCGTGATCCGCGCATTTCGACATATGCAACCGGCGCGGTACTTGCCGCCGCCTATGCGCACGGTGGCGGCGAAGACAATGTGCAACCGGGGATCGAATGGTTCAAACAATTGCGCGATTCGGGCAACTTGCGACAAGGGGTTGTCTTGAACGTCGCCTCGGTCCAAAAGGGCGAGTGTCCCATTTCGTTGGTATACGATTTCGACGGCTTTGCAAAACGGGATGCGACGGGTCTTCCGCTCGAAGTGGTGATTCCCAAGGATGGCACGGTTGGCATGCTGTTTGCCGAATATGTCAGCGCCGTCGCCCCGCACCCGAACGCCGCACGCGTGGCGAATGATTATCTGTTTTCAGATGAAGCACAGCGTTTGATCGCGGAAGCGTATGCGCATCCGGCGCGCAAAGTAGAGCTGCCTGCGGAAGTGACCGCCAAGCTGCTCCCGGAAAGCGCCTATGCAAATCTGCATTTCCCAAAGAGCTTGCCGACATTCAGCGCCGCGATCAAACAGATCGTTGATGGATGGAATGCCGTTGTCGAGGGCACCGCGACGACATCCAGCGCGCCTGCAGCCACAGCGCCTCCTGCCGTCGCGGCAAGCGGTCCGTCGGAAGAGCTGATTGCCGCCGCAAAAGGCGAGGGCGAGATCGTCAGCTATGGTTTGCCGGACGATTGGGTCAACTATGGCGGCATCTGGGAGATCATGAGTTCCAAGTACGGGATTGGTCACAAAGACACGGACATGTCAAGCGGCGAAATCATCGCCGCGCTCAAGGCAGAGAGCGCCGCACCGGTCGCCGATATCACCGATCTCGGCTTGAACTTTGCCAAGTTGGTCAACGACGAAGGATTATCTCAACCCTACAAGAACAGCCACTGGGATGATATCCCGGATTACGCCAAAGACCCGGATGGGCGCTGGGCTGCTGCCTATTGGGGCGCGATCGCGTTTCTCGTGAACACGGACATTGTCAAGAACGTGCCCCAAACGTGGGAGGACCTGCTCAAACCGGAATACAAAGACATGGTGTGCATGAAAGACCCGCGCGAATCGGCAACTGCCAACATGGTGGTCCTGGGCGCCGCGTTCGCGCACGGCGGTGATGAAACAAATCCCCAGCCGGGTCTCGATTTCTTTAAAAAGATGCAGGAGGAAGGGATTCTCCGTCCGGTCTCGCCGGGCACATCTCAGATTCAAAAAGGGGAATGCCCGATCGCGCTGTTCTGGGATTTTGACGGCTTGAGCAAAAAGAAAGAGCTGGGCATGAACTTTGACGTCGTCATTCCCAAGGATGGGTCGGTGGCAGGACTTTACATCCAGTTTGTAACCAAGGGCGCGCCGCATCCGAACGCCGCAAAACTGCTGACCGAAATCGAATTTTCGGATGAGGGGCAGATTGCCTATGCCAACGGGTTCGTGCATCCGATCCGCTCGAGTGTACAGCTACCCGCAGAGCTTCAGTCTCAATTCCCGCCTGCTGCTGCATACGAAGTCGTCAAATTCCCCAAGGATTTTGTCGCGCTCGACGCCGCCGCACAAAAAATATCTGACGGTTGGGCAGAGCTCGTCCAATAACCCAAGCTTTAGACACACAAGCCGGGGTGGTAATCCACCCCGGCGCTTTTCTGCGCCCTATGTATCCGAGACTGGAAATAACTCCGCCCTTGTTTGAAATCGGCCCCAAAGCATACTCGTTTGGCAAGCAGCTGCTTGCGCTTGCAAAACATGCTGACCAGTTGAGCAAGCAATACGCCGTTCAAGTGATCATCACCCCACAATGCGTTGATATCCCGCTGCTCGCGGGCGAGATGGAGCGCGTATTGATTTTTGCCCAGCACATGGATTCGGTCCAAATTGGCAGGGGCGTCGGCTCGATTCTGCCGGAGGCGCTCAAGGCGGCGGGCGCGGTTGGCGTATTGCTCAACCACGTCGAACAGAGATTGCCGTTTGACGAGTTACAACGCACGATGGAACGGGCAGACCAGGTGGGTTTGGCAACGATGGTGTGCGCGGACAACCTTGAGGATGCGGCGGCGGTTGCAAGAATGTCGCCGGATATCATTATTGCCGAATCTCCGGACTTGATCGGAACTGCCAAGCGCAGTCAAGACGACCAGCAAGCTATCGCCAAAATTAATCAGGTTGTTTGGGAAATCAATCCACGAATACGCGTGCTGCATGGAGCAGGCATTCGTTCCGGGCAGGATGTTTATGCTGTCATAGCCGCCGGGGCGCAAGCTACAGGTTCGTCCAGTGGCATCTTTCAAGCGGCAGACCCGTTCGAGATGCTCGAAGAAATGATTCGCTCCGTCCGGACAGCATGGCAGGCAACCCATTGAGCGCGGAGGTCATGGCATGACAGTTTATCACGAGGCATTTCAAATTCAATCGGACAAGAGACCTACCTTTCATGATGTGACCGTTCAAGCACAGGCGGCTCTGGAAAAATCGAATATCAAGAACGGAATCTTGGTTGTATTTTCACAGCATACCACGTGCAGCGTGCTCCTCCAGGAAGCATCCGATGATGAGAATTACTGGGGCACCGAATTCCTGATGCAGGATTTGACCAACGTGCTGGAAAGCATTATTCCAACGTGCCGAACGGAGGGGCAATATATGCATCCCGGTCCCGAGCATATTAAAGCCGCGACACAACGGAATGAGCTACCTTCCTGGTCACTCAACACCGACGCACATCTCAGGAGCGTTATTCTGGGACGTTCACAGACCATTCCGATTGTGGATGGCGTCTTGATGCTCGGTGAGTTCGGACGCATTTATTTTGCAGACTTTGATCAGGTTCGTGCGCGCGAGAGGACCGTCCGGGTCCAAATTCTGGGCGAGTAAAGGCGCAAAAACCCGCATTCTCTCAGTCGAATTCGAATTGATAAAAACAAAAACACCTGTTCTCAAATTGAGAGCGGGTGTTTTTTGCTTTTTCGAGAGCGCGCGGCAGAATAATGCATGCAAGCCGCGATTCTAGTTGCGCCAGTAATTGTTTGCCGCCGCGACGGTTTGGAAATTGATTGCGACGACTTGAGATGCCGCCGTGAGCGAGTCTGCCGAATTCGCGTAATCGGGGCGTAATTTCTTGAGGACCTCGACATCCGGCTGTGTGTATTTGACGCCGCGACGGCTGAGCGTAATCGCAAGCTCAAAACCTTCTTGCGGTGTTTTGGTGATCAAGGTGGTAAGCCAAGTCTCTGTCATGTTTATTCTCCTTGAGTGTAAGTGCGCTGCGCGTTCCTTTGCGCCAATTCCTGAATGGCTAAAGGTTTCACGCTCCACTTGTTAGAGAAAAAAACTCGCCATAGCTTACGCAGTTTGGGTCAGATGACGACGGTTTTGGTTTCGGCAGTCGAGATTACACTTGGCCTTTTGTTAGCCGCCTTTTTATTTTTGAGACGTCCTATCTGATAGCGAATTGTTGGTCAGAGGCAAGGCAACTATGGAGCAAGTTCAATCGTTAAAGTCACTACTGAGCACCCGTATTCGTGTTTCACCGATTGGCGATTCAAAGGATACACCAGACCTACTCTTTTCTTCGAGTCGGTCGAATTTACAGAAAACAGTTTACACTAACTTGGTTGTTCCCGGAGAGGAATTGCGGTCTGCGCCTCCGATCAAGATCAATAAAGGGACTTGGAGATCCGCGGCCTGGTTCATAACGCGCTGCATGGCGCTCTCCGATTCAGTAAACCAGCGCGGAGTGATCTTGGTGTTACGGAATTGATCGTCCAGTATGAATTTGACAAACGCCGGATCGCGTGAAATGCAATTCGCTTGCGCGTCAAAGCGACGTCCAACGTCGATCGTGAGGCGCGGCGATACTTTGGAAAGAATGCGCAAAAGTAATCGTAGAGGCGCAGGCACCGCTTCGCCCGTATTCAAAACCGGTGAAATACAAAATACCTCGTTCAAACCTCGCGGATGTTGCGTGGCATAGTCGAGTACAATTGGAGCGCTGCCCGTATGCCCCATCAAAAAGATCGGGGGGTCCGGCTCCTTGGCGCGTACGAGTTCAAGGAAAGCGTCGAGGTCTTGCCATTTTCATCCCAGCGATTGATATATCCTCGCTGTCCGGGCGAACGTCCCCAACCACGCCGATCATAGGCATATACTGCATAACCCCGGGGGACTTGATGCTGTGGCAAATTCATATACCAGCCGCTGTGAGCAAAATCTCCATGCAACATGACGATTACTGCGCGAGCAGGCATACTGTCGGGCAGCCAATCTTGATAATACAGTCCAAGATTACCAAAACCCAAGAAATGATCTTGCTCATGTTTCATACGTATCACCTTCATTACTTGCAAAGCTTGGACTTGCTATCTCCGATGATATACCAAAGGTGTGTGAGGTGATTCAAAATGAAAGTTCAATCCATGAGCTGTGCCGCCAGCTCCTCCCCCTCCGTCACCGGCATCTGGCACGCAAACCTTTCACACACATACGCCGTCGCCTTGCCCGCTCGTGCCTCGCGCCCCTCCAGCAGCGGAATCACACTCTCTGCGCCCTCGCTTTTGCAAGCCACCACCTGATTTGGACGATACTCCCCAAACACCACATTCAATAGCTCTGCAATGTCATTTCGAGCAGAGTGCGATGTAATCATCGCCGAAATCTCTCCGCCGACAATCGCAACCTCCTTGGGCGGCGCCAACTCAAACTCCAATCCACACAACCACCACGCAAACCCCGTCGGCGCTTGCGCCAGCGCGGGCTGTAACGGTGCAACTGCCTTTTCCGCCGCCTCCACATACCGCGCATCCCCCGTATACGCCGCAAGTTTAAACAAGACGTTTGTCGCCATCGCACTCCCCGACGGCGTCGCATTGTCCTGCACGTCCTTGGGACGCACTACGAGTTCCTCGTGGTCGTCGCTCGTATCGAAAAAACCGCCGCGCGGGTCGCCAAAGTGTTCGAGGATTTGGTCTGCGAGGTCGCGCGCCGCCACCCAATACTTTTCCTCGAACGTCGTCTCGTACAGCGCGAGCAACCCTTCCGCCAGATTCGCGTAATCCTCCAAATATCCGTTCAACCGTGCTTGCCCATCTTTGTACGAACGGCGGAGACGAAGGACGGACGACGAAGGACGAACGTCAGCCAATGGTTCTTTATTCGTCTTTCGTCTTTCGTCCTTCGTCAGATGAGTCAGCATAAAGTCAGCATTGCGAATGGCAACCTTCCGATAATCCTCGCGCTTTAGCACTCTTGCCGCCTCCGCAAACGCCGCCAGCATCAAGCCATTCCAGCCCGTCAGAATCTTTTCATCTCGCGCCGGTTTCACCCGTCGCTCCCGCGCCGCAAACAACTTGCGCCGCGCCGCGTCGAGTGTGCGCTCTACCTCGTTTACGCTCAAGCGATGCATCTCTGCCAGCACATCCGTATCTCGCGTTCGATGCAAAATGTTCTTGCCTTCAAAATTCCCGCGCTCCGTCACCCCATACGCATCCATGAACAGCGCCGCATCGCTCACATCTTGTTTGGATTTTGAAACAATCAACAGTCCCGACGCGCTCCCACCCAGCGCGCTGCGAATTTCTTCGGGCGTCCACACAAAGAATTTGCCCTCGTGTCCTTCCGAGTCCGCATCCTGCGACGAGTAGAATCCGCCGTTCGGGTCAGTCATCTCCCGCACCACATAATCCAAAATCTCTGTTGTCACGCGCTTGCAAAACTCGTTCCCCGTTACCTGATATGCGTGCAAATAGACGCGGGCGAGTTGCGCGTTGTCATACAACATTTTTTCAAAGTGTGTTCACCAATAACCGCTTTTTACTCGTCATAGAATCAAAGCCGTTTAGATTCACAAAAGTCGCACGGTCAAAAATAAGCAGCAATCTGCTATGTGGCTGTGCTTTTGCTCGCACTGATATTCGACCAACTTGCAATTAGTGAAGAGGGAAATGGTTTTTGACCAGGTAATATATCCCGGCCAAATGATTGCAATACATGGAGAATACAACACAGGGGAAAAGCGATTGCGCGGCGACCTGCGTGACGGGCGCGAAACAAATCCAGGTAATCTGCACTGTCAGGTTCACTGCCATATCAGTCAGGAACAGTGAAATATGTGCCCCTTATGAACACAACGCCGCGCGCGTCTTGCATGTAATAGACGGCAAACAGCTTGCCCCGGGCATATTCAATCACTGAGGGATAGCCCAGATTGATTCCGTCATTGCCGCCGTGCAAATTATCGACAAGGACAATCTCATCCGACCAGTTCCTGCCCTCATCCGCGCTCACTGCCGCGCGGATGCCGTACGGCGGCTTGCGATAGCCATAGACAATGACGATTCTGCCATCTCGCATCAAGGCACTGTGGATTGGATACCCCCACATGCCAAGTGGTTTGGGTTCGGACCATGTAAACCCGCCGTCAAAGGACTCACATTGATGAATATACCCGGTGACTTCTTCCCGAAGCCAGAGCAACAACTTGGCTCTGCGCGTCGCAAGCACCGAGGGTTCGGAAAACCGACGACCGGTCTGCTGCGCCGCCGTGATTGGCGCTTGCCAGCTCGTACCCTGATCGCTTGAGCGGATTAGGAACGCCGCCGCAGTGGGATCATGATCATGACAGCCCAGCGCCAACACCATGTCACCATTGCTCAACTCGGCAACGCCACTCGGACTGAATGCCGCAAGATACGGTTCGATATTGACGCGCACCGTACGGGACCAGGTGTGACCGTCATCCATACTGAAATGAATGTACGCGCCATCATCGGCACGTGCATATGGAAAGGGATGCTGCTCCCAATCGGTTTGGCTCTGCGCCGGTCGCCAGTTGTGATTCGCGGTATCAAATATAAAGCACTGCTGCAACCCTTGCGTCCAGAGCATTTTTGCCGTTTCGAGCGGGTACCACAAGAAACGCCACTGGTTGAGCAAAACAGTCCCATTTGAAACTTGAGCAATGCCGGGCGTTTCCATGCCGTACCAATCATAGTTTGGAGCAACGCGCGCAGGTTCCCACGTTTGCCCCTGATCACATGACCGGACCAGCAGGTTAAGGTAGCGGGGATCATCGGGTGGATGGAGGGGGGGCCCGTCGCGACGAACGGTAGAACAAAAGGCAACGAGCCAATCACCGTTCGCTAACCCGGTAATGCACGGATGCGAGGAATACATGTGCGGGTCACGGTGAACTATAACATGTTCAAACATTTGGCCCGCCGCCTGTTAATCTTCTTGCTCTAGCCACAAACCTTGTCCGGTAACATGCATAAGACTGCCTGAATCCACAGGAAAGGGCGGAATTGTCCCGCCCTTTTACACCCTGCTCCGTGGTCGGCATACCATCCTCAATCTCCCAATTTAAAGCGAGTACACAGTACATACTGAATGGGATTTGCTTCGCTCGTCCATTCGTGATACCCACAGACGATGGTGCCATCCTCCAGTTGGCAAACACTCGGATACCCGATGTGCTGATAGATGCCCGGATGCTGCCAACTCACTGTGCCGTCATTTTCCGAGTTTGGAACCCCTCCCTCACGAATCACGAATTCGTTTTTAGGGTCCCATGTCACCCCATCTTCCGAAATGCACCCACGTGTCCCATAGGGGGGACGACGATAGCCATACACCATCAACACCCGTCCATCCTGCAAATTGATCATCTCTGCGGGATAGCCCCACAACTTGGTGAACTTGGGTTGTGTCCACGTAAACCCTTCATCGTCCGAAACCACCATCGCCAGCGTCTTTTGGTCACCGCTCGGGTTAATGTGCGTGCGGAGCATACTGACCAGACGACCGTCCGCCAAGCGCACCATCGCCTGCTCATCAAAATCGATGATGTCGGCAGGATCATACGCCACCGTCGAATAATATTCCCAGTTGTCCCCACCGTCGTCTGAACGAACCAGCGCGGCACGCGTGCTCTCCATCGGGTCTTCCTCTCCATACTGGTGGATGCGCCCGTAAACGCCCAAGAGGATGCCGCCATCCGGCTGTTCCCACGCACCCAGGCGGCAACCTCCATGCTTGAGAGGACGGATATTCACGGGAATCGGCGGCGTCCACGTTTTGCCATCGTCGGTTGATTTGAGGACAAACGTGCCGAGCCAGCTCCGCAGGCGGTATGACCACGTCCAATCACCAAATTCGTCTGTGAGGGGACCAGACGCCCATGAAGGCTGTTCGGGTTTGATGCCCCGCTTGAAAAAGCCTGAAATGGTCAGATTCACCAACAGCGTGCCATTTTTCAATTGCGTCAACCCACAATCCCAATTGCCTTCGATCTGCGTATAAGGCAGTACCACCTGTCGCTGCGAATAATCCCAAGTCCTGCCACCGTCGTTAGAGCGAATAATTACAGATTGGCCCGTGTCGTGATGAAACGGAAAACGCTCCTCGTTGTAGATCGCCGCGAGCTGACCGTTCTGCAATTTGCGGATATTTACCTGGTTCAAGCAATGCGCGTGATTTGGGTCAAGCGCAATGGTTACGTATTCAACATCTTTAAGGGTTGGCATGTTTGTTCCTATCGTTAAATCCGAATCCCTACATTTTTCACCTGAACGTAGTTCATGATTCCTGCGAGCCCGCGCTCGCGCCCGAAACCACTTTCTTTGTAACCGCCGGTGGGGGCCTGGACCCCGCCAATATACCATTCGTTAATCCATACCGACCCGGTTTGCAGTCGCCGCGCGAGCCGCAAGGCACGCGTAATGTTTTGCGTATGAACTCCCGAAGACAACCCATACGGCACGCCGTTCGCAATGGCAACCGCTTCGTCTTCGGTCTCGAACGTCATTGCCGCGACCACGGGACCGAATATTTCCTCTTGCGCAATTCGCGCGTCTGGCGAAACACGGTCAAAAATCGTCGGTTCGACAAAATACCCCTTTTCAAATTCCTTGGGGCGTCCCCCGCCGAGCACAACCCGCGCGCCATTCTCTTTTCCCAGCGCCAGATAGTTATGCACACGTGTGTACTGTTCTTCCGAGACCAGCGGCCCAATGTCGGGATTCGACATGCCGGGTCCCACTGTCAACTTGCTAACGCGCGCTCGCAAACATTCCACAAATTCATCATGAATGTCGCGATGCAAAACGAGGCGTGAAATCGCAGAACAAACCTGCCCGCAATTATGAAAAATACCCTCCATCACATCGTCCAATGCCTTGTTCAGGTCGGCGTCGGGAAACACTATGAGTGCGTTCTTACCCCCCAACTCAAGCACCACGGGCTTGATGGTAGCTGCAGCAGCACGCATAATCAGTTTGCCCGTTTCCACTGATCCCGTGAACGTAATCCCGCGCACCAGGGGGTGCTCTACCAGCGCGGCGCCGGACTCAGGTCCGAACCCGGTAACCACATTCAACACTCCGTCGGGTAAACCCACCTCTTGCGCAAGTTCTGCGAACCGCAGCGCGGTGAGCGGAGTCTGCTCGGCGGGCTTGAGCACCACAGTGCAGCCGGCGGTCAGGGCGGGCGCAATCGAACGTGTCGCCATACCCAATGGAAAGTTCCACGGAATAATGTGTCCCGTAACCCCCAATGGTTCGAGCCACGTAAAATCTACATATTGCTTTGGCAGCGCAATCGTGTCGCCTTGCAGCTTGTCTGCCGCACCCGCATTAAATTCGAGTGTCGACACCACACCTTCCATGTCGCCCAGCGCATCGCGCAAGGGCTTGCCGTTATCTGCCGTTTCTAGCCGGGCAAGTTCCTCGCTGTGCGCCTCAATCGCCCGCGCCAGTTTAAAAATAAGCCGCCCTCGTTCTGCCGGAGCAAGTTTGCTCCATTCCCCTTTCATCGCCGCATCGGCGGCGCGCACTGCCGCGTCAATATCCGACGCGTCGCCGCGCGGCACATCTGCGATCACTTCTTCGGTGGCGGGATTTACGGTTTCAAAGCGCTTGCCCGATCGGCTTGCAGCCCATTTGCCGTCCACAAAATTCTGGTTTCTAATCATATTTTTTATCCCTTGTGTGCGTCACTATAGCTGCGAACGAGTGCCGACATGGCAGCATCTGCAGTGTTGAATCGCTGTAAAAGCTGCTCGGAGGACCGTCCGCTCGTCACCCACGACGCATCCAACTTTGTTGTGCATTCCGTCGAGTCCATAAAACGCACCGCATCCAGCAAGCGCTTTTCATCCTCGGGCGGCACCACCATAAAACCATGCTTGTCCATGTGAATCAAGTGCCCCGGCTGTACCTTGGTGCCAAAGACCTGGACCTCACAGTTCCAACGAATGGGTGCGGCATAGGCGTGACTGACGGCGAGCCTGCGTGCGACCGCTTTGAATCCTGCCGCGGTCATTTCGTCCACATCGCGGATCGCCCCATCCGTCAACGTGCCGACACACCCCAGGGCGCGATGAAAATTGCTTGTCACTTCGCCCCAAAACGAACCGATCACAGCCGGCTTATCCAAGTCCTGAATCACCACAATCTTGGGTCCCGGCACACTCGCCACAAATTTGCGGTACTCGTTCCATGCCGCCGCGTGGTCGGGCACAATGTTTCGATTGCTCGGCTGAATGACCACCGTAATCGCATAACCCGCCATTGGACCCATTTGTGGCATGAAATCGCGCGTGTCCTCAATATTAAAACGATCCGCAAGCGGGTCGGCGTG
>JADZCJ010000141.1 GCA_020851635.1 Anaerolineae bacterium | reverse complement strand
GACCTTCGATGAGCTCGTTGAAGCACTCAATCTGGCATTCCAATCCATTACGCCCGAAGATGCGCGCGCTTGGTTCGAACACTGCGGTTATCTTTCGCCTTGAGTCAAAGAGGAATTCGCTCTAATCTATCACCGCAATCGCCTCGATCTCGATCAGCCATTCGGGCGCGGCAAGCGCCTGGACGCCTATCAGAGTGCTCGCAGGTGGCTGCGTGGCGCTCAAATATTGGGCGCGCACCTCCCGAATAATCATCCGGTCTTCGGACTTGAAGTTGACGATCAGAGTCGTCATTTTGACCACATTATCGAACGTGGCGCCGGCTGAAGCGAGCGCGGTCTTTAGATTTTCAAATGCCTGCACGGTCTGGGCGCGCAGACCTTGTTGGACCACACCCTCCGGCGTCAGTCCGATCTGTCCGGAGATATAGATGGTCTTGCGGGCATCCGTCACGACGACTTGGGAATAACCGGTCGCTTTGGCGATGCCCGGGGGATTGAGATATTGATTGTTCATGTTTGCTCCTTGGGTAATTTTTCAACGCGGGGTTTGTTAATCAGCCCGGGTCGGTATGTTTTGTCCAGTCGCATTGAGCGGTCCGACGACCACGGCGAGTACGGAGCCATTGTCAGCGCGCACAGCGCGAGCAGCGGCGTGTCGTAATTGACGCGCCAACCCGCATAATCGCGCCACGCTTGATCGCGGTCCGCCTTGAGCGGCACGCCTTGTCTGGCAAGCTCGTTGCAGACCGAATCATATTCCGCTCGTGAAATACTGATCGGGTCATCGGGCTTGGGGCTGTCATTATACGGGATTCGAAAAAAATCACAGATGCTGCGGAGGGTGATAAAACCTGCGCGAATACACAGGTCGGCTTGCGGGTCCGGGGGCATGTCAAGGGTCGAACGCGCGAGCGCGGCAGCATCCAAAATCGCGCCCGCGGCGGTAATCCATGAACGGTCAGGTTGAATGGAACGAAAAAAGACCACCGCAAAAATCGAGGTGTGGCTTTCTTCAACATCCACAAACCACAACTCCCATTCCCGCCAGAGCACATTCAATTGATTCAAGCCATGGATGCGGTTGTAGCGCAAGATCATTTCCCATGAAGACGGCGGCGACCCGGCGCGCACTTGTAACAAGTTGACCATCTGTTCGCGACGCTGGAACGCGCCGTAAATCGTGGGAAGATACGCGATCAATAACGCAATCAGGATCAGACCGATGAGCGCTTCGGTAAAGGCGAGGAAATATTCGGGAAACGATTTGACCGCAACAAACCCCAGCGTCAGGACGGACGAGCCGCTCACCTCCAACGATTGGGTCCAATCGCCATAGCCCACACTCCAAAACAGCAGCGTAAAGCCGATCATGACCAGAAAAATCCAGGTCGGCGGCAGCAGCAACAAACCCACCGGCGCAAAAAACGCCATCACGCGGTCACGTGCTTCGTAGGTGCGGGCATTCAGCGTGAGAAATCGAAAGATGCCATAGACCATCACAAACACAACCCTGGTGAGCGGGTCATTGGCGCTGCGCGGCAGCACGAATGTCTCAACCGCCGAATAAATCGTGGCTGCCACAATTGCAACGCCGGTAACGCCCAGCACGACGCGGACAAACGTCAATAGAGTCGGGTCCATAAAAAAGGGGACCGGCAGCTGCATTACTATGGCGCGCACGCGCGCACGCTCATCTCATCCAGATAATTCGAGGCAAGCCCGCCGACGCCGTTATTATATACATTTACGTACAGGGTCGCTGTTTGCCCGCGATATGGCATCAGGTCAAATCTGCGCGCCGACCATTGGTTGTTGCCCGCGCCATACACGCGGCCGAGCGTGCGCGGGCGTCCCGATGCGTCAAACAAGATCGTTTCGCGATAATCGCTCGCGTCTCCCGTGCCGGGTCGCTGTTGATAGGTCAACGTCAGAGATTGCGCGTTCGAGGGCAGGACGACAACCTGCCGCGCCGAAGAATAACTCGCCGCATTCGGTGTGCCGGGGAGGATGCCCAATCGCAGGGCGCGTGCTCCCGCAAACACGGGCGAGGTGACATATCCCGCGCGGCGCGCCGTGTCGCCAAAGGACCAGCCGGTATTTGTTTCGAAACCGCCGTTGGTGAGCAACTCGACACAGCCGGGGACATTGGTCGCGGTCGGGGTTGGTGTGTTTGTGGGCGCAGTCGTCGGTGTAAGAGTGATGGTCGGCGTCGGGCTTGCGGTCGGTGTCAACGTCGGCGAGGGTGTGTGAGTCGCCGTAGCTGTGGCAGTCGCGGTTGCGGTTGGGGTATTCGTCGGCGTCATGCTGGGCGTCCAGCTTGGCGCCTGCGTGAGCGTCGCCGTTGCCGTCATCGTGGGTGTATCCGTCAGCGTCGCCGTTGGCGTTAGAGTCGGCGTAAAGGTAAAAGTTGGAGGGACCCCCGTTTGGGTCGCAGTTGACGTTGGAGTGGGCGTCACGGCGCCCGCGCCGCACGATTGCAATCTGACATCATCCAGATAGTTCCATGCGAGCGAGCCGCCGCCGTTGTTGTATGTGTTGAAATACACATACACTGTTTGCCCCTTGTATGGTGACAGGTCGAGCGCGCGAAACGTCCACTGATTATTGCCCGCGCCCGACATTTGCGACAGGGTGCGATAGTACACTCCGGCAGAATTAAGCAACATCACCTGACGCAGATCGCTCGCATCGCCGCCGCCGGGTCGTTCCCAATAGGTGAGCGTGATTTTGTCGGCGGTGGCAGGCAAGACGACGCGCTGACGGACGGACGAATAGCTCACAGCGTTGCCGCCCGACACAAGCCCCATTTGCAGCGCACGCGCGCCGTCGTGGACTTGTGCCGCCGTATAGGCGGGTGGATGCCCCGACTGACCCAAAAGCCACGCGTCCGCAGTCTCGAACCCATTATTGACCAACAGTTCTACACACGCGCCCGGGACCGGTGTGGCGGTTGACGTGGGCGTCAGGGTCCGGGTTGGTGTCAGAGTAATCGTCGGCGTCGCGCTTGGCGTTAGCGTTTGCGTTGGAGTGAGGGTTTGTGTCGGTGTCCGCGTCGGTCCGGTTGCGATGCCCGCGAGCGAGGTGATCGTCGCCAGCGCGGCGCGCGTATAACGATGCAAATAGTTGAGATTGATACGGCTCAGAATGTCGCCGACATTGTGATAAAAGGGATGACGGTCGCGCGGGCGAGGACTGTCGTCAAAGAAATTTTCAATGGCGAGAATCGCGGCATAGCCCTTGTCCCAAAAAGAAGAATGGTCGGAAAAACGGTTCCCGGTGGTGGACTTGATCTCGACGATGAGATTCTGCCCATACAACTGATTCGCATTCGCGAACGCCTGCGCCAGCTGATTCGACGCCGCGCCCGTGCCGCTGTGCAATTCAATCACACCATCATTGTTGCCGTCCCACCCCATCATGTCCAAATCGAGATAGCCCATCACCTGCGCGCCTGCCGCTCGCAGCTGCGCGGCATAGACCTTGCTCCCCCACATCCCCTGCTCTTCGCCCGAAAAATGCACAAAACGAATCGTGTCGTCAAACGATTCATGGCGCAGCAAATTCGCAATCGCCAACGTCGCCGCCGTGCCCGAGCCGTTATCGTCCGCGCCGGGCGCAAGCACATACGGATTGTTGGACGTGGCGTCAAAATGCCCGCCGATCAGCCAGATGCGTTCCGGATGCACCGTCCCTTTAATGTCCGCGATCACATTCCGCCCGCTTGCGTTGCCATAATTCCACGACACATACTGCGGCTGCAAACCCATCTTTTGATACGCTTCAAAAATGTATTGCTCGGCAAGTTTGATCTGCGAGGCATAGGTAAAGCGCGAGCCAATGGTCACGTTTGACCCGCCCACCTGTGTCACGCGCGCGCCGCTCAAGTCTGCGATGCGGTCATTGATCGCGTCCGCCGAGACCGCGTTTGTTAATGATTGGATGTAGGGGTCAGCTTGCGTCGGCAGTGCGGCAGCGGCGAGCACATCGGGCGGCAAGATATAGGGCGCAGTGGGCAGGAGCATGAGCTCGATCCCCGCGCCCGACAGCGCGGTGACAAAGCGTTCCTCGTCCGCGGCGGGGACTGCAACCAAAAATTGTTGGGGGTCCCGGTAAACAACCGTGCCATTCTGTGCGACCAGGGTCGCCGCATCCTCCGCCGTCCCATCCGCGAGGTAATAGACCTTGCCGGTCGTGTCCCCGTCGAGCACGGCGACGAGCGCGCCCGCCGCCTGCAACGTTTGGAGCGCGCCCACATTGCCGCCCGCAAAATATTGGTCGGGGGCAGTCAGGACGGGGGTGTAGGCGACCACACCCGCGTTGGTGAGCTCACGCAGCTGCGCGGGTGTGGCTTGAATGTGCAAGAGAATCGGCTGGTAGGTCGTGGGGTCCTGGGCAAGGGCGAGTTGCGAGCCGAGGGAATTGGTCGCAAGTAGAATAACGAGCACGAAAAGAGCGAACGCGAGTTTTGCGAATGGGCGCATGGGGAGGTTACCTCGCATCAAAGGACTGGTAAAGACGACCACTTGAATTGGCATCTCCTTTGTGGTATATACCTAATAGGTATATACCACAAAGGAGATACCATGAAACTGAAACTCTGGGGATATTGTTGTGAACGTTGTGGACATGACTGGATGCCACGTGAGCAAGAACAAGAACCAAAAGTCTGCCCCAAGTGCAAGAGTCCCTACTGGGATAGTCCCCGAAGAACCCTTCGAGACACCTCAACCATTTACAAGATGGATCACAATCATCTCAAAGATCTTGACGGCTTGCAATTCAACTACCCTTTTCAAGCCATTGGACAATCCCTGGTTTTACACGCCGATTCCTTCGAATGGCTAAAAAAAGTTCCGCGGAACACAATTCATGCCATTGTGACAGACCCGCCGTACGGAGTAAAGGAATATGAACCAGAACAGATCTCTAAACGCAACGCCGGAAATGGCGGCGTCTGGCGTATTCCCCCGTCTTTTGATGGCAGCACCCGGGCCCCCTTACCGCGATTTACAGCGCTTACGGACAAAGAACGCACGCTTTTGGCAGCTTTTTTCCGCGAGTTTGGAGAGCTGTGTGTAGGCGCGTTGCGTCCCGGCGGACACATCCTCATTGCAAGCAATGCTTTCCTATCACAGTTGGTTTTTTCCGCTCTTGTTTCTAGCGGTCTCGAATTCCGAGGACAATTGATTCGCCTCGTTCGCACGTTTCGCGGGGGCGACAGACCCAAGAACGCAGAGGAGGAATTCCCTGATGTGTGCTCCCTGCCCAGGAGCTGTTATGAACCCTGGGGCATATTTCGAAAACCTCTTCCGCGCGGCATGACGATCAGCGAATGCCTGAGAAAGTACGAAACAGGCGCATTCAGGCGTCCAAACCGAGAACAACCGCTTGCAGATGTTATTCCCAGTGAACGTACTCCTCAAATCGAAAAAGCGATTGCGAATCACCCAAGCATCAAGCCACAGTCCTTTATGCGACCGGTAGTTCACAGCGTGCTGCCCCTTGGCAAGGGAATCATTGTGGACCCTTTTATGGGCTCAGGTTCCACTATAGCTGCTGCTCAAGCACTGGGTTTGCAGTGTGTGGGAATAGAACGGCATGAAGAGTATTACCAATTGAGCAAACGAGCAATTCCGCAATTGGCGCGCTTGGCGATTTCGCGTGACATAGAAATAGACGTTACCCAGCTCTCTTTGGATTTGTGACAGAGTCACGATAGATCCAATTGGCGGACATCTTGAGATGTCCGGTCTTGGTGACGCTGGCGGTTATTGTCCGCCTGCTTTTCTCCCCCCTGCCCGAAAAGATCCAATCGCTCTTGGAGAGGCGGCCCCCAAGCACCTGCAGAAATCGAAAGGGGCGAGGAGCCAAATCACTTGGACGATTGGAGTCAAAGACAAAGACCATCAACCAAATGTCTTCGGCGTTGTGCCCTTGCCAACCGCGTAAATAGCGCGACGCCTTGACCTCAATGCCTTGATCACTATGTTGAACGGCATCCTTCGTGAATTGTTCGGCAGGCACAAGATCGGGATGTCCGTTGTGATATCTATTCTTTACCAAAGTAGGACAGAATCTTGGGATACTTGACGTCATGAATTCACCGACGATACTGCTAAAGTTGGCTGGCATAAGCGTCATTTCCAATCTTGGGATTTCTCTGCGATTCAGCTCGCTATTCACAAAGCCCAGAAAATCAAGATAACCCTTCATTGCAGATTCAACATGCCTAGCCGTCAGACCATAGGGCAATTCGACCTTTGGGTTGAACCCGCCTTCCTTTAGGGGAGTGGGTGTACAAGCATCTCGTTCGGAATTTCTTTCCATTAACCTCTGCCTTGTCATATCGCGAGCCGCGCATTATGCGCGGTGACGCAGCGCGGAATGCCAGGTATGGCTTTTCGAGATTGTTGACAGCAGACGACTTGCCCTCATTCTACCTCAACCCGACCCTCATCCGCGGCGCGTCAAAAAACATCCAGCTCAGGATATTGTGCGGTTGTTCATAATCCCAGAGAAACACGTGAATCAACGCCAGATACACACCGGCGAGACACAGGACCAGCACCCCCGCAGGGGCAAAGCGAGCGTAGAGAGACGGTGCGCGTTTGCTCAAAAGAGCGAGTATCTCGGCGATGCCAAACGCGAACAATGGCAGGGATGAGATAAAACGCCTCTGACCAAAGGAAACGCCCGCCCACCAGTCAAACGCAATCGAGTTGATATAGAGCTGCGCGAGAAACGCAAGCATCAAACCGATTGCCAATAACTTGAACTTGCCATCATGCTTGATGCTGCGGCACAAGAACAGGGTGAATCCGAACAGACCGACAAGCAGGACGGGATGATGGCTGAAAAGACCGTTGCGCAGCGAGAACAAGACCTCGAGAACGTGCGGCTGCAGGGGCTGTAAAAAAGTCGTCCCCTGGGGCACGATGAACGGCATGCCATACAAGTAAATATTGACAAGCAGCACGGGCGCGCTGGCGAACGCAAACAAGACCAGGAATACGCCGTACCGTGTCACCACATCCCAAACACTCGATTTTCGGCGGACCAAAAACCACAACAAGAGCGCGGCAAAAATCAGACCCGTTGCCGCGTTTTGCGTTCTCACCAAAACGTGCAGACCGGCGGTGATGCCCAACGCCGCATAGAGATAAACACTCGTTTTGCCCGAGACGATCTGTTGAAAAAGAAAAATCAAGACCGCGTATGTAAAGAGGTCATATACGTGGCTCATCGAGGACTCGAAAACGGTATAGTAGTAAAGATTCGTCGCAAACAGGACCAACAGGATGGTTAGTTTTGAAGCGGTTGATGAAAACGATCCCTGCAAGAGCCGGTATAGCAGATAAAGCGTGACGAGGACATAAACCACCGCCGAGAACATGGTGGCGTATTGGAGATACAACCCCCACGGGTCCAGGTCAATCTGCGCGTTCAGGAGCGCGTTCAAGAGCGCGCCCGCCGCATACGCCGTGACAAAAAAAGGGCTCCAGAGAATGGCGGGCCCGATGGTGAAATAGTTGGTCGGACGATTGGTGAGCGGACTGACCTGTGCCTTCATGTTGTACAGGTCAATTTCCGAATACATGTAAGCGGGCGTCGGCGCGCGATAGTTGTTTGTGAAATCGAGGTCGCCGTCAAAAAAGAGCGAGACAAGATACTGATAATAGTATCTGCCGTCGCTTTCAACCTTATAGCGCCAGTTCTTGTGAGTGCCAAAAAAGAAATACGACAAGGTCAAGAGGACCAGCAAAGACAAACTGAATCCTGACAGCAGCGCGCGATGCCCCCGACGGATGTCCGCCCGGGGCTGACCGGCGACGCGCATGCTCTTTTGCAAGAGATCATCCAACTCTTATTTCACTTTCCACAGCGGTGGCAGTTTCGAAGGGTTTGCCGAGCGTGCCCGCACCAGATACGCTTCTAACCATCCCCGCGCTTTGTCGGGATGCTCGGTGGCATAAATGATGGACTCGTGGTCGAGCGAGTTGATGCGGTCGTTGGCTACGCGCACGGCGTCCATCGAGATTTGCAGCGCCGTGTCCACTCCCATCCGCTCCGGGTTAATGTCCAACCCGAACCAACCCCGATAGCCATACATTTTCAACGCATACAGCATGGCTTCGTTGGCTTCGACGGAAATGACGCCTACATTCAGGTCCTGGTCATAGTTGCCGAGCGGCTGCGAATTGAGATGAATGTGCGCCAGCCGCCCATATTCCATCACCAGCCCGTACGCATACGGCAGGTCTTCATAGCCCATCAACATGTGCCCCACTTCCGGATTCATGGCGACGAGCGCGTGCCCTTCATCGAGCAGTTTGCGGTTCTCGGAATTCTTGAGCAGCGCTTCCACCTTCATGCCGAGCAAAAGCCCTTCGGAAGTATAACCATAGAGAATGTGCCCGCGCGGCTCGTAGGGTTTTGGCTCGAACGCCACGCGCACCCCGGGGACGGCGTCCAGCGCTTCTGCCATGCCCTCGGCAAAACGGTCGCGCGCGGCGCGCAGGTCGCTGCCAAATCCATTTTCATAGCCGTCAATGCCGGGCCAGACGACCATAAAATCGGTATCGAGTTCCTTGTTCAGGCGCGCCGCGCCCTTGACGCGTTCGATGGCGACGCGTCGGATTTCGGGAATGGGGTTCGAGAGCGAGCCCCACTCGAATTGTTCATCCCAGAACAAGAGCGGGATCACCGTCAGGATTTTGATCCCCGTGTCCTTGCTGAATCCCTGCCACAGGTCGAGATTGTCCTCGTTGATCTCGTTGGGATAATGCGCCTCCATTCCGCCCAGCCCATACTCCTTGAGCGAGGCGGCGATATCGAGCCGTGCGGCAATATCGAGCTGCGGTTTGTAGCGGTCGTGAAAGCGCGAATTCGGCGGCGAAAAGAACCACACGCCCGCCGAGAATTTCAAATCGAGTTCAAACGTCTTGAGGTGCCGCACCAGTTCATCGGGCGTGCGGCGTTGGGTTTGTGGACGCAAGTCTTGGAATGGCATTGTTGATTAAAGACGAAGGACGAATGACGAACGCCCGGAAATCTGTTTCCGTCATTCGTCTGGATTGCGGTTTTTCGCCGCCTTCGGCGGCAGGAAAAACCTGCAATCCACCGCCCTTTGTCGAATTAATACTGAATATCCACGCGCCGACCATCCTCTGCCGATTGCAGAATCGCATCGCAGATGACCGCATTTCGATAGCCATCGGTAAAGTCGGCACAGTAGGGGGCGACGGGTTTGTGGTTGACAATCGCATCGAGCAAGTGATTGATTTCGTGAACAAAGGTGTGTTCCCAGCCGATGATGTGCCCCTGGGGCCACCAGTTTGACCACCACGGATGGTACGATTCACTGACATTGATATTGTGAAAGCCCTGCGTCTCCTTTGGCTCTTCGCCGACCCAAAACACATCCAACTCGTTCATGCGCTCCAGGTTGAATCGGATGCTGCCTTTTTCGCCATTCACTTCGAACGAGTTGTAATTCTTGTGCCCGCCCGCAAACCGCGTCGCTTCGACCGAGCCGATCGCGCCGTTCTCAAACTCTACGGTCGAGACAAACGCATCGTCCACATCCACTTTTTTCATTGCGCCGCTGTCATCGGGGCGTTCCTTGATAAAGGTTTGCGTCGCCGCACTGACGCGGCGCGGTTCGCCGACCAGAAAACGCGCCAGGTCAATAATATGCGAACCCAAATCGCCCAACGCACCGCTCCCCGCCTGTTGCTTGTCGAGCCGCCAGATATGCGGCGTGCCATAATGCGGCATGATCCATTCCTGCAAATAGACCGCGCGAAAGTGATAGATTTGACCGAGCTTGCCCTGCTCAATCAAATCGCGCGCCAGCCGCACCGCAGGCACAAAGCGATAATTGAACATGACCGCATGCTTGACGCCCGTCTTGGTTACGGCATCGAGCATGGTCGCCGCTTCCGCCGCCGTGCGCGCCAGCGGTTTTTCGCACAAGATGTGTTTCCCCAGATTGGCGGCGGCAATACACGGCTCGGCGTGCGCATTGTTGGGTCCGCCATTGTCAAAGAGCTGCACCTCGTCGTCCTTGAGCATCTCGCGCCAATCGGTATACACCTTGGCATAACCAAAGCGTTGGGCTGCCGCACGCGTCGCTTGCTCATTGCGCCCCGCAATCGCCACCAGTTTGGGGACCGCAACGGGCGGATACATCATATAGGGCAGTTTTTTGTAAGCGTTCGAGTGCGCCTTGCCCATGAACGCATACCCCAACATGCCCACGCCAATGGTGGGCGCAGCGCCGCCGGCTTGGGCGCTCGCCATCGTGGTAAATCCGGTTTCAGCCATGTTGTCCTCCGGACGACTAAAGACGAGGGACGAACGGCGCAAAGGATGTCTTTGGTCGTTGGTCATTCGTCGCCCGTCTCCCGTCATTCGTCGCTATTTTTGCTTGAACGCCTCATCGAACGCTTGTGATGACGGCGCGAAATTATTCTTTTTCACAAAGGCGATCGCATCTTGCACACCCCACTCGCGTTCCATGCCGCTGTCTTCCCATTCGATCGAGATCGGTCCCTTAAAGTTGATCTCATTCAAGGCGCGCAACACCGCCTCCATCGGCACATCGCCGCGCCCGACCGAGACAAAATCCCAGCCGCGTCGCGGGTCACCAAAATTCAAGTGCGAGCCGAGAATGCTGGTCCGCCCGTTCAATTTGACCTTGGAATCTTTGGCGTGAAAATGATAGATGCGGTCCTTGAATTCGTGCAGAAATGCAACGGGGTCAAGAAACTGGTGTGTAAAGTGACTCGGGTCAAAGTTGATGCCGAATTCGGGACGATTCCCGATGGCATCCAGGGCTTGGCGCGTCGTCACAAAATCATAGGCGATTTCGGTCGGATGCACCTCCAGACCATAACGCGCGCCTTCTTGTTTGAATACATCCATGATCGGATTCCAGCGTCGGGCGAAATCTTCATAACCCTGTTCGACCACCGCAAAATCGTTCGGCGGGAACGAATAGAGCAGGTGCCAAATGCTCGACCCGGTGAACCCATTGATCTGATGCACGCCCATTTTCGCCGCCGCGCGTGCGGTGTCGGCGACCTCTTGTGCGGCGCGCCGGCGGACCCCCTCGGGATCACCATCGCCCCAAACATGCGGCGGCAGGGTCCCCTTGTTGCGCGCATCAATGTTGTCGCAAACGGATTGTCCGACCAGATGGGTGGCGAGCGCCCAACATTGCAGATTATTCTTTTTCAGCGTCTCTTGAATCCACGGAATGTAATCCGCGTCTTGCAGGGCGCGCTGTGTGTCAAAATGAGTGCCCCAGCAGGCGAGCTCCAGTCCGTCAAACCCCCATTTGCTCGCTTTGGGCGCGAGCTCGTCGAGCGGCATATCCGCCCATTGTGCCGTGCAAAGTGTAATTGGCCGAGCCATTAGATTCCTCCTAAAACAAATATTTATACTTACCGCTACTTGCATCCGGGTTGCAGATTCACACCGATAAAAACATTCAATTCCTGACAATCGCCGGGTGCGGACGGCAGGGGCAGAGGCACCGCCTGATTGACCGGCGGAATCGCCTTGAGATACACTGCCAGCGATCGCACATCCTCTTCGTCAAGATTGGCAAAGTGATCCCAGGGCATCGCCTGCCAATACAGCGGGCGACCATCGCGGCTGACGCCGCTGCGGATGGCGCGTACAAGCTGCGCCTCGTCCCACGCGCCAATCCCGGTTTCCATATCGGGTGAAATGTTGCGCGACCACATCGTCCCCGCGCCTAAACCGTTGTTCTTTTGTCCGCCCGCGCCGTTGGCGTTGTGACAGAGGATGCACGAGCTGGAATACAAATACATCCCGCGCATCGCCATCGCTTCTAGTTCCGCGCTCATACCGTCCGTGTTTGGAGGTGTGAGCTGTGCCGACGCTCCCGCGACAATTTGCTCGGGCGGAATGATGCCGGGCAAGGCGTCAATCAACGCCATCAAAAGGGCGCACAGCAGCAAACCTACCACACCCAGTGTCAACAGCATCCAACCCCGCGGGCGTTGGGGCCACGCGCGACGCCGCACCGTCAGATAAACAATTCCTCCGACCCCCGCCAGAAGGGCAATCCACTGCAATACAATGAGAACCGTTTGCGGCAAGTCGCGCGGCATACCCAGAAACGGCTCCGCGAAATTGCCGCTGGCGTAGGTCAAACGCTCCGGCACTGCAACGGGCAAACCGCCAATGATTTTTTGGATGTTGGTTTCCAAAAAACCATACCGCCCCGGTGCGGGCATTCTACGGGTGACAGGTGTCAAATGCTGTGTCAAATACGTGCCGATTGCGTTCGCATCATCGTCATTCAATTGGTGCAATACCGTCCACGGCATGCTAAAGAAATCCAATGACCGTGACGGCGTTTGTCCAAATCGAATCGCCCGCGCCAACTGCTCGGGCGTCCAGTTGCCCACCCCCGTCGCCCGGTCTGAGGTGAGATTCCGGCTCGTAAAGACGCCATACGGGTATGCTGTGATGCGCATCCCGCCCGCCAGGTATTTGTCGTTGCGATAGATCGCATCCGTGCCGACCTCGGTGTGACACAAGCCGCACATTTGCGCATGGACGATATATTCTCCGCGCTTGACGAGATTGGCGTCGTAACCGGGACCATCCAACGTCCCGCCCGGTTCCCACGGTGCGGTGCGCGCGAGCGAAAGGACGTAATTGGTCACATCCCAGCGTTCCGCGTCGGAAAGTTTGTCAGCGTAGGCAGGCATCGGGCCTGGCGCGCCGCCGTGCGTGAGCCGCAGCCAAATGTCCTCGGACGCAGAGCCGCCGCGAAACGTCCAGGGCGCAGTCAGGTCGCGCGCAATAACGGGATCGCCCTTGCTGTCGGGCATTTTCACCATCGCGCGCCCATCATCGCCGTGACAGCCGTCGCACTGCTGGGCTTGATACAATTCCTGCCCGCGCGCGATGCTTGGGGCATCCGCCTCAACTCGCGGCGGAATCGTCAACGGCTGAACTTTGGCATTCGCAAACGTCGCGGGCGCAAAGTCTTTAATGTACTGGACTATTGCGTCAATTTCCTGCTCGCTGAGGATATCGCGCCAATACGGCATAGCACTGGCGGTCAACCCATCGCGCACCGTCCGTTTCAAATCCTCGTCGGTCGGCGGCTGTCCCGCGCCGGTCGTTTTATAGGCATACTGCCCGAGCGTAAAATCGCGCGGGCGCGGGATCATCGAAGGCGCCGCCATCCCATTGCCTTTGCCGTCGGGACCGTGACAATAGGCACAATGTTCGATATAGACCTTTTGTCCGAGCGGCGCATCGGCGGATAAATCGGAACCGGGCGGGTATGCAATTCCCACCGCATAATCGTGCGGTGGCTGCCATTCGGGACCCGCGCTCGCATACCCCACGCGCGCATACAGCGACCGCCCGAGATCGAGCAAGAGCAAAAGCGCCAGCGTCAACAAGAAAATGTTGCGGCGCGATGAGAAAAGTCTTTTTAGTGCGCCCACAAATCGTATTATTTGAAAACGGATTCTTCTACGCGCACATGCACGCGCTGCGAGGCATGGCTCATGGCGTCTTCGCGCGCCGCCTTGCCCGCCTCGGTCGCAAAACCGGCGTCAAATGCCGCCGCATCGTCAAACCACATTTCACTCACCGCGTCGAATGCCGCTTCGGGCTCGTCCAACCGCGCCGCATTCATGCGATAGTGTTTGAGCGTGGGAATTTTCAAGCCGAGCTGTGGATGCACATTCAGCGCCCAGTTGTAAAACTCTTGACGACTCATGCCTTCTTTGCGTTTGAGTAATGAAATGACCTTGAGCATGATTTATGATTCTCGATTTCCAAATTTCGATTTTCGATTGCGTCGAACTTGCGCGACAGAACCATTCGTTTGTCGTGCCGCCCCGGACACACCTTCGAAAATCAAAATTCATGAATCCTTTTCTCTTTCCTCGAGTGCGCGCAAAACTTTTTCCGGCGTCACCGGCAATTCGGTAATCCACACCCCCACCGCGTCATAGATCGCATTCACTATGGCAGGCAGAGGAGAGTTGGCGGTCATTTCCCCCACCCCTTTGACGCCGTAGGGTCCGTCCGCCGAACCATACTCTAGAATCGCGTTTTCCATTTCGGGCACATCCGCCGCGCCCATCATCGTGTATTCGGCAAACGAGCCGGGGTGCGGGTCAAATTGCGGATAATTTGGGAACGTGGACTCCATCAGAGTAATGCCTGTCCCCATGACCGCGCCGCCCATGATTTGACCTTCGACCATTTTGGGGTTGATCGCGCGACCGACTTCGTATGCGCTGGTCAATTTCAGGACGCGCACGTGTCCCGTTTCCGTGTCCACTTCTACATCGGCGACCGTGGTGCAATGCGCTTCGGTGGAATCGGGGTCGCATGCGCCCGTTTCGGGGTCCACGCCGTGATTCTGCTTGAGAAAGATGCCGCGCCCGGAGATGGTCTTGCCGTGTTTGAAATGCGCGGCAAGCGCCACGTCAAAGACGCTTTTCTTTTTGCTCGGCACACCGCGCACATAGATTTCGCCGTCGCTCACGATCAAATCTTCCGGCGACGCTTCGAGCTCGTCGGCAGCCACTTCCAGGAGCTGCTTTTTGGCTTCTTTTGCCGCCATGATGACCGCGTTGCCCGCGCGATGCGTTGCGCGGCTCGCAAACGTGCCCATGCAGTGCGGTGCGCTGTCGGTGTCACCCGTGTCAATGTTGACCGAATCGAGGGGCACGCCCAACGTTTCCGCCGCGATTTGCGGAATGACCGTTTTAAGCCCCTGTCCCAAATCGGTGCTCGCGAGTTTGATGACAAACCCGCCCGTCGGCTGGGCATAGATCAGCGCCTGTGTCGGGTCCCCGCCCAAATTCATGCCCGTCGGATAATTGAGTGCGGCGATGCCGCGTCCGCGTTTTAGTGACATAGTCAAATACCTCAGCCCACTTTTGATTCGAACAGTTGGAGCGTTTTCGCTTGAACGGATTCGAGTACTGTATCACGCAAAAATGCGCTCGCGTTCAGTATCTCTACGCCGATCAACTCGTTCTTGTCATTGAGTTCTGCGGTAATGTTTGGCCCGAGTTCGATACTTTTGCTTTCCGGCTCATCCGTAATGACCAAATGAATAATATCCTCTTCCTGAAAGTACACCATGCGTGCTTTATTCATGTCGAAATCTCCCGTACTCAACCGAAAACGAATCTGTTGGCGTTCAATGGCATGAACAGTCACCGGCGTAATCGTGTCATCGTCCACTTCATAAGGAATTAATACAAACACCGCCGGGTCGGCTCGGTGGTTTGGCGAAAATTGTGTAAATTCGGGCGGGACAACCCCGCCCCTACAAATTTACACAATTTCCGGGATACCGCCGTCGGCTCTCAATGCATCGCGAATGTCGTCGGGCAGTTGAAACGCTTTGAGCTGCTCAGATGCTGATTTCTTGGTCAAATCCTCGGTCAGATGATGCCCGATGCTGTCCAGTCCCGCTTTGGTCATTTTCTTGCTTGCGATGAGCCGTCGAATCCGCTCTTTGTTCATCGGCGAAACAGGGCTGCCTCTCCGACGCGGGCTGAATCGCTGTGCTGTACTCTCGGCGTCAACTGTTTTTTGTGTGCTGTCAATCCAACCGTAGCAGAGCGCCTCTTCGACCGCGTCGTTGTAGGGAATACGCGGTTTGCCGCTGTCCTTGCGGTAATAGACCAGCCAAATCTCGGCTTTGGTTTTGTGGTGTTTCGCCAGCCACGCGCGCCACTGTTTGCGGTCGGTGACGTAGAGTGTTTCACCGAGATTCATTCTTTGAGTGCTTCACCAGCGAGCTCATACCCGCCAACCTCAAGCGGCTCCGGGAACAAGCTCGTAAAGCGCGTCAATTGCCCCGCGTTCCAACGCACCGAATTTTCAAAGTCCGCTTTCGATTCCCACAAACCGACTGAAACCACTTGACCCGATTCTCGATCCACCAGCAGCCGCGCGTTAACAAAACCCTTCTGGACTTTTGCTGATGGCATGACGAACTCGTGCCACAGCTGAATGACCGCATCGAGTTTGTCGGGCGTTGTTTTGCCGCTGACCATACGCGCGTATTTCATAGCAACTCTAGTTCACTCGTCTGTGATTTCAACAATCTTTTCGCCCAACTCGAGCAGTCCTATAGCTTGCGGCAAAGTTTTCGCCAGAATCTCCTGAAGCTTTTCATTGGACGTGTTACCACATGTCAGCCAAAGGACCTGCGGTGGGACACCACGTGCGTTTACCATGTCTATAAAGTCACTGTCCTTTGTCATTACCACTGCAGAAGCAGCTCGAGCGGCTTCAAAGATATCTATGTCTAACGCCTCGCGAAGCCCCAAATCGCGAACCGCAATTGCCTCTACAGCGAAATTTCTCGCAATCCATGTGGCGATGGTGGGCGAAAGTTGCGCGTTAACCCAGATCTTCATAGCGCCACCAAAATAGGATGATCAATGCGGCGTGCTGCAAATTTTAGCACAGCCGTAATATCCTCCATTTCCAAATCGGGCATTTCATCCAATATCTGCTTGGGGCTTAATCCTGCGGCGAGCAGGTCCAGCACATCTGTCACACGGATGCGCATTCCCCGAATGCAAGGGCGTCCACCGCATTGCTCAGGATTGACAGTGATTCGCTCGGACAAGTTATAAGACACACGATACCTCCCTCAATACTCGACAAAGCCATTTGCAGCCTGCTAAAACTCGGGTTCTTTGTGCACATCCCCGTACGATATCCTATTTGCCCTGTCGCTCATCCGAGCTCGCATTCCAACACCATCCCGGCAGTTCCTGTCCCACCATTTTCGCCGCCGCCTGCATCGTCTCGATCAGAGTCGCGTCCTCGACCTCTTTCCGGACCGCTTTCATCTGTCCGTTACGATAGGCGTTGAGAAAACGAATCTGCCAGGGGTCCATGCCAAGCACCCGCGCGATCTTGTCCATCTGGACCTCGATGGCAAAGGACGCGGGAGTGACGCCGAACCCGCGCAAGGCGGATGAGGGTTGGCGATTGGTATAGACGCAGTGCGCGGCGATATACACATTCGGAATGTTGTAGGGGCCCGCTAGATTGAACGCGTGTTTCTGGACGCCGTATGGCGAATGGCGGTGATATGCGCCTGCATCGTGATAGGACATGACCTTGCGCGCGATAATGCGCCCGTCGTTCATGACACCGTCCGTATAGGTCATGCGATACATGCCGACGGTGGACGAATTGCGAAATTCTTCACTGCGCGTCCAGCGCCATTTTACGGGCCGTCCCGTTTTCATTGCCGCAATCGCCGTCACAGGTTCGATGACCACATCTACTTTGCCGCCAAACCCGCCACCGACGGTGCCGCCGACCAGGCGAATCTTGTAGTCGGGCATTTGCAGGATGATGCCCATGTTGTCTTTGGTGAAATACAGCGCCTGTGTGTTGGAATGGACCGTAATCCGTCCATCGGGTTCGGGATTGACCACGCACGTTTGTGTCTCGACCGGCACATGGTCGTATGGATTGAGCTGATACGTCCCCTCGATAATGTGATCCGCTTGTGCCAACGCCGCGTCCACATCGCCGATATAGACTTGACGATAGGGCTTGCCTTCATACATAAAGGTGTTGTTGCCCCACTTTTTGATCGCGGGCGCGCCTTGCGCCAATGCTTGATCCACCGTCATGACGGGCGTGAGTTCCTCGATTTCCAATTCCACCAACTGTGCGGCTTCCAGCGCAATTTGTTCCGTCTCGGCGACCACCGCGCAAATGGGTTCGCCGCGCCACATCACTTCGACGTCGGCAAGCACCGGTTCGTCGTTCGGACCCACGCCGATGAGCGCGAGAATGGTGTACCAATTGTTTGGCACGTCTCGAGCCGTGACCACCGTGTGCACACCGGGATACGCTTCCGCTTTTGAGGTGTCCACCTTGTGGAGGATGCCGCGATGGACGGGCGAGCGCACCATTTTGAGCCACAACATGCCGGGATAACTCACATCGTCCACATAGCGCGTCTGACCCGTAACGTGCGCGATCCCATCCCGACGTTTTACGGATTCACCCACAATGCCAAGTTGTTTCATGTTCCGCTGCGCTCCGTGACGTACGGCGAACGACACAAGACCAACACTTGCTCATTCGTCATTCGTCTTTCGTCATCCCTTTGCGACCTCTTCAATCGCATTAATAATCGGCACATAGCCGGTACAACGACACACATTCCCCGAAAGCGCGTCAATAATTTCCTCGCGCGTGGGATGGGGGTTGTGGTCGAGCAGGGCTTTGGCGACCGTGATCATGCCCGCGCTGCAGTAACCGCATTGTGCCGCGAAATTGTCATAAAACGCCTGCTGCAGCGGGTGCAGGTGCTTGGGCGTGCCGATGCCTTCGAGCGTGGTGATTTCTTGCCCCTGCACGTTCACGATCGGCGTGAGACACGACACAACCGGTTCGCCGTTCAACAAAACCGTGCACGACCCGCAGCCGCCCTGTCCACAGCCCGCCTTGACCGCCAACATTTGCAGCTGCTCGCGCAAGACATCGCGCAAATTTTGCAGCGGTGATGATACGACGGCGACGGGGCGAGAGTTGAGTTTAAAGGTGATAGTGACCAAGTTCATATAGGACCCTCGTTACTTGTGCTTGGGCTTGGTTTTGTGTGGCTTTACAGATGTCAAATATTTTCTCATCTTCGGACTTTCGTAAAGTGTGATACCATGGTCAATCAACACCTTTTCAATCACCGACGGCAGTTCCATCAAGGAATTAAACGGCTTCGGGCTCTTGGGGACAATGTTATGCGCTTTGTTTGGCTGCATACGAACTACGCCATTTGCGCGCGCATATTTTGGAAAAATCGCATCCTTCCCTTCAGCGAGATTGCTCGTCCAAAAGCGAACCTTTATCTCAACCATCTTTTCGCCATGTTCAGCCTCTTGTTCTTCGAGTTCAATTTCTTGTTTTTTCATTATTTGCTCTCTATTCGTGAGAAATGATTCCGACTTGAATCCTTCCGCATTTTGTTTTTGGACAGTATTAGCTTAGATCGGCATGCTCATTTTGTGGTACGCTCCTCCATCCATCTTTTCAATGACCTCGAACTCTCTCCTGACGGCTTGCCAAGAATAAGCCCCTCCACGCTGATATCCTCGTCAAGTTCGGGCCAATGAATTCCCTCGCCCTTGCCAATCAGACGCCAATTATTTCGTTCGGAAGGCGTACCGTGAAACAGGCGCGGATACCACGCAAGCGGCACGCTTAGGGTTCATTAAAGAATAACTTCCCGCGTTAGGTCGGGCTTGGCAAGGTACGCGGAGAAATGGTGTAATTCCATTGCGGACAAATCGCATGCTGCTGTAGATACAAGGCTGCCATCGCTGTGTC